>CAZLBJ010000212.1:0-2784 GCA_964557755.1 uncultured Thermoanaerobaculia bacterium | reverse complement strand
GAGGGGCGTCAGGTTGTCGAAGAAGATCTTGCTGCGCGCCACCTCGGGGTGCTCGAAGTTGACGGCCTCGACCTTGATCAGGGCGAAGTAGCGCTCACCCTCCTTGGGCTGGCGCACCTGGCCCGACACCGTGTCGCCGGTGCGCAGGTCGAAGCGGCGGATCTGGCTCGGGCTGACGTAGATGTCGTCGGGGCCCGGCAGGTAGTTGTACTCGGGCGCGCGCAGGAATCCGAAACCGTCGGGCAGGCACTCCAGCACGCCCTCGGCGAAGATCAGGCCGCTCTTCTCGGTCTGCGCCTGGAGGATCTTGAAGATCAGCTCCTGCTTGCGCATGCCGGCGGCGCCCTCGACGCCCAGCTCCTTGGCGATGTCGCTGAGCTCCGAGATGCTCATCTCCTTGAGCACGCGGATGTCCAGCGTCTCCGTGGGCCGCTCGGCCCGTTGCTTGCCTCGTCCTCTTCCCATGGTTTCCTCTGTCGTTGTCATTCACGTGCCACCCCGCGCGGCTCACAGCCGGGCGGAGATCGACCTCCACAGTTGCGCCATCCCCTCGCCGGTCTTCGCCGACACCGGGACCGGGTCGGCTCCCTCCGGCAGTGCGAGGGCGCGGCGGATCTCCGCCATCGCCTTGGCCCGTTTGCTGCGGGCGATGCGGTCGGCCTTGGTGGCCACTACGGTGACGGGGGCGTCGAAGCTCATCAGGTACTCGTAGGCCTGTCGGTCCAGCGGGGTCGCGCCGACCTTGGCGTCGACCAGCAGCACCACCTGCGCTTGCGGCAGCGCGTGGGCCAGGTAGCTCTGCACCAGCTCGGCCCAGCGCTGCCGCTCCTCATGCCCGGCCTTGGCGAAGCCGTAGCCGGGTAGATCGGCGAACCAGAACCGATCGTCGATCAGGAACAGGTTGACGGCGCGCGTGCGGCCCGGGGTCGAGCTGGTACGCGCCAGCCCCTTGCGGTTGAGCAGCTTGTTCATCAGGCTCGACTTGCCGACGTTGGACCGTCCCACGAAGGCCACCTGGGGGCGGCCGTCGCGGGGGAACTGGTCCTCCGCGTAGGCCGAGAGGACGAACTCGGCGCTGCTGATTTTCATGGCAAGGGGCCGCCTCACCGGCGGTGTGCGGGCCCCGGCCGGCGGGCTACACGCCCGCCGCTGGGGACCGCTCTGTGGCTGGGGGATGGGCCCGAGACTTGCCGGAGCGCCTCGCGGCGCCCCGCGGACGGGCCCGTCGTTCCTGTCAAGTCGTGGCGCCGCGCGGCAACGGGAGCCGGCCCTAGTGGGCCAGCGAGTCGGACCCCACCGGCGGCTCGGACGCGGACTCTGCAAGACCCTCGCCTCGCGACAGCGGGGTGACCTCGCCCTCCAGGGCGAGGCGCAGGACCTCGTCCATCGACTCCACCAGGTGGAAGCTGAGCACGTCCCGCACCTCCTGCGGGATGTCCTCGAGGTCCTGTTCGTTCTCCTTGGGCAGGATCACCTCGGTGATCCCGGCGCGGAAGGCTGCCAACACCTTATCCTTGATCCCGCCGACCGGCAAGACCTTGCCGCGGAGGGTGATCTCGCCGGTCATCGCCAGGTCCTTGCGCACCGGGATCTCGGTGAGCGCCGAGACCAGCGCGGTGGCCATGGTGATGCCGGCGGACGGGCCGTCCTTGGGGATGGCCCCCTCCGGGACGTGGATGTGGAGGTCGTTGTGCTCGTTGAAGTCGGGGTCGACGCCCAGCAGGTCGGCGCGGCTGCGCAGGTAGGAGACGGCGGCGCGCGCCGACTCCTGCATGACGTCGCCGAGCTGGCCGGTCAGGGTCAGCTTGCCCTTGCCGCGCATGACGCCGATCTCCGTCTCCAGCAGCTCGCCGCCCACCTCGGTCCAGGCGAGGCCGGTCGAGACACCCACCTCGGCCTCCTCGTTCTTGCGCCGCGGGCGGTACTTGGGCTTGCCGAGGAAGGCCTCGACCATGGCGGCGGTGACCGTCATGTCGACCGCCTCCTTGCCCTCCTGCACCACCTTGCGGGCGAGCTTGCGGCACACGGCGCCGATCTCGCGCTCGAGGTTGCGCACCCCCGCCTCGCGGGTGTAGCGCTCGATCAGCGCCTTCAGCGCCTCGTCCTCGACGGTCACCTCGGAGGCCTTGAGGCCGTGCGCCTCGAGCTGCTTGGAGACCAGGAACTGCCTGGCGATCGCCAGCTTCTCGTTCGGCGTGTAGCCGGAGAGGCTGATGATCTCCATGCGGTCCTTGAGCGCCGGCGGGATCGGGTGGCTGACGTTGGCGGTGGCGATGAACATCACCTTGGACAGGTCGTAGTCGACGTCCAGGTAGTGGTCGAGGAACGAGTCGTTCTGCTCCGGGTCGAGCACCTCGAGCAGGGCCGCCGACGGGTCGCCCCGGAAGTCGGTCGACATCTTGTCGATCTCGTCGAGCAGGAAGATCGGGTTGACCGTCCCCGCCTTCTTCATCATCTGGACGATCTGGCCCGGGAAGGCGCCGATGTAGGTGCGCCGGTGGCCGCGGATCTCCGCCTCGTCGCGCACGCCGCCCAGCGACAGGCGGACGAACTTGCGGCCGGTGGCGCGGGCGATCGACTTGGCCAGCGACGACTTGCCGACGCCCGGCGGGCCGACGAAGCAGATGATCGAGCTCTTGGTCTGGCCGACGAGCTGGCGCACGGCGAGGAACTCGAGGATGCGCTCTTTGATCTTCGCCAGGCCGTAGTGGTCCTTGTTGAGGATGTCCTCGGCCCGCTTCAGATCGCGCAGCTCGCGGCTCGTCTTGCGCCACGGCACGCTGA
>CAZLBJ010000211.1:0-5363 GCA_964557755.1 uncultured Thermoanaerobaculia bacterium | reverse complement strand
GCGGCGCGACTGGGGCGTCTTCCTGCCGGTCTACGCCATCCGCCGCGACGGCGACCTCGGCGTCGGCGACCTCACCGGGCTCGAACGGCTCGGCGCCTGGGTGGGAGAGCTCGGCGGCACCACCGTCGCCACCCTGCCGCTGCTCGCCGCCTTCCTCTACGAGGACGAGACGTACTCGCCGTACGGGCCGGCCAGCCGCCTGTTCTGGAACGAGCTGTTCGTCGACCTGCGGCGGCTGCCGGAGCTCGAGCGCAGCCCCGAGGCGCAGCGGCTGCTGGCCTCCGAGGACCTCCGCCGCGAGGTGGCGGAGCTGTCGTCGGCGCGGTGGATCGACTACCCGCGGGTGGCGGCGCTCAAGCGCCGCGTCCTGGAACCTCTGGCCCGCGCCTTCTTCACCCGCGACGCCCCCGAGGCGCGCCGCGCCGCACTCGCCGCGCTGCGCGAGCGGCGGCCGGAGCTCGACACCTACGCCGCCTTCCGCGCCCTCGTCGAGCGCCGCGGCGAGCACTGGCCGGACTGGCCGGCGGCGCTGCGCGACGCGGGCGCGGGCGCCGAGGGGCCCGAGCCGGAGCTCGATCCCGCGTCCTACGACCCGGCCGCCTACCGCTTCCACCTCTACGCCCAGCTCGCCGCCGAGGAGCAGGTGCGGAGCGCGAGCGAGGCCTGCGGCGGCCTCTACCTCGACCTGCCGCTGGGCGTGGCGCGCACCTCGTTCGACGCCTGGCGCGAGCGCGACCTGTTCGTCGCGGGCGCCAGCGCCGGCGCGCCGCCCGACCCGCTGTTCAGCCTCGGCCAGGACTGGGGCTTCCACCCGGTGCACCCGGAGCGCCAGCGCCTGCAGGGCTACCGCCACCTGCGCGCCGTGCTGCGCCACCACCTGGCGCACGCCGGCATGCTGCGCGTCGACCACGTCATGCAGCTCCACCGCCTGTTCTGGATCCCGCGCGGGGTGGACAAGCGCCAGGGCGTCTACGTGCGCTACCCGGCGGAGGAGCTCTACGCCGTGCTGTCGCTCGAGTCGCACCGCACGCGCACGCGGGTGGTGGGGGAGAACCTCGGCACGGTGCCGCGCTACGTCGACCGCGCCCTGTCGCGCCACGGCTTGCTCAAGATGTACGTCCTCCCCTTCGAGGTCGACGGCAGCCTCCCCGCCGGCCGCCTGCACCGGCCGGTGCCGGCCGACGCGGTGGCCGGCACCGGCACCCACGACATGCCGACCTTCCGCGCCTTCTGGGAGGGCGCCGACGTCGACGACCGCCGCGACCTCGGCCTGCTCGACGCCGGCGAGGCGGAGGCGGAGAGGCGCGGCCGCGAGGCGATGCGCGAGACCTGGGCGCGCGGCCTGGCGGCGAGCGGCCACCTGGCGCCGCGCGAGGCGGCGGCGAAGGGGAGCGCCGCGGTGCTGTCGGCGGCGCTCGCTTCGCTGGGCGAGAGTCCCTCGCCGCTGGTGCTCGCCAACCTCGAGGACCTGTGGGGCGAGGACGAGCCGCAGAACGTGCCCGGCACCTGGCACGAGCGCCCCAACTGGCGGCTTCGCGCCGCCCTCACCCTCGAGGAGATCGCCACCGATCCGCGGATCGTCGCCGTCCTGGCGCGGCTGGACGCCGCGCGGCGCGGGCGTCCCGGCACCGCCCCTGCAACCATGGAAGAGCACAGCCAGCACTCCGTTCACGAGACCGGAAGGAACACCATGAGCGACGACACCAGCCGCGACCCGAGCCGCCGCCGGAGCTCCGCAGGCGGCGCCGCCGTCGCCGAGGACACCCACGGCGGCGAGCCCATGCAGCCGCTCGGCGGCCGCAGCCTGCTCTCCGACGACGACCTGCACCTGTTCAACGAGGGGCGCCACTTCCGCCTCTACGACAAGCTCGGCGCCCACCGCCGCACCCTCGACGGCGTCGAGGGCTACAACTTCGCCGTCTGGGCGCCCGACGCCGAGTCGGTGCACGTGGTGGGCGACTTCAACGGCTGGGACCGCGACGCCCACCCGCTCGCCCCGCGCGGCGGCTCCGGCATCTGGGAGGGCTTCCTGCCCGGCGCCGAGCCGGGCGCCCACTACAAGTTCCACGTCCGCTCCCGCTTCGGCGGCTACCACGCCGACAAGGCGGACCCCTTCGCGGTGCGCAGCGAAGTGCCGCCGAAGACCGGCTCGGTCCTCTGGCACCTCGACCACGAGTGGGACGACGGCGAGTGGATGGCCGCGCGCCGCGCCCGCGCCGGCGTCGACGCGCCGGTGTCGATCTACGAGGTCCACCTCGGCTCCTGGCGCCGCGTGCCGGAGGAGGGCGACCGCTACCTGACCTACCGCGAGATCGCCGCGCCGCTGGCCGAGCACTGCAAGCGCCACGGCTTCACCCACGTCGAGCTGCTGCCGGTGATGGAGCACCCGTTCTACGGCTCGTGGGGCTATCAGACGACCGGCTACTTCGCGCCGACCTCGCGCTACGGCACGCCGCAGGACCTGATGGCGATGATCGACCACCTGCACCGCGAGGGCATCGGCGTCGTCCTCGACTGGGTGCCGTCGCACTTCCCGTCCGACGAGCACGGCCTCGGCTACTTCGACGGCACGCACCTCTTCGAGCACTCCGACCCGCGCCTCGGCTTCCACCCGGACTGGAACAGCTTCATCTTCAACTACGACCGCCACGAGGTGAGGAGCTTCCTCGTCTCCTCGGCGCTCTTCTGGCTCGACAAGTTCCACGCCGACGGCCTGCGCGTCGACGCCGTCGCCTCGATGCTCTACCGCGACTACTCGCGCGCCGAGGGCGAGTGGATCCCCAACCGCCACGGCGGCCGCGAGAACCTAGAGGCCATCGAGCTGCTGCGCCAGCTCAACGCCGCGGTCTACGAGCGGTTCCCGGACGTGCAGACCTGGGCCGAGGAGTCGACCGCGTGGCCCGGCGTGTCGCGCCCGACCTACGCCGGCGGCCTCGGCTTCGGCTACAAGTGGGACATGGGCTGGATGCACGACAGCCTGTCGTACTTCGCCAAGCAGCCGGTGCACCGCAAGTTCCACCAGAACGAGCTGACCTTCCGCATGGTCTACGCCTGGTCGGAGAGCTTCACCCTGCCGCTGTCGCACGACGAGGTGGTGCACGGCAAGCGGTCGCTGCTCGCCAAGATGCCCGGCGACGACTGGCAGAAGTTCGCCAACCTGCGCCTGCTCTACGGGTACATGTGGGCGCAGCCGGCGAAGAAGCTGCTGTTCATGGGCGGCGAGATCGGCCAGTGGCGCGAGTGGAGCCACGAGACGAGCCTCGACTGGCACCTGCTCGACGAGGCGCCGCACCAGGGGATCAGCCGCTGGGTGGCCGACCTCAACCGCGCCTACCGCGACGAGCCGGCGCTGCACCAGCTCGACTGCGACCCGGCCGGCTTCGAGTGGGTCGACACCAGCGACCACGAGAACTCGGTGCTCTCGTTCCTGCGCAAGGGGCGGGGCGGCGAGGCGCAGGGCGGCGAGGTGGTGCTGGCGGTGTTCAACCTCACGCCGGTGCCGCGCCACAGCTACCGCCTGGGCGTGCCGCGCCGCGGCCACTGGCAGGAGCTGCTCAACTCCGACGCGCCCGACTACGGCGGCTCCGGCCAGGGCAACCTCGGCGGCGCCGACACCACGCCGACGCCGCTCCACGGCCGCGACCAGTCGCTGACCCTCACCCTGCCGCCTCTCGGCATGCTGCTGCTGAAGGGGCCGGGGACCGCTTGAGCGGCTGGCGGCCCGCGGTGGGCGCCCTGCACGACGAGGCCGCCGGCACCACCCGCTTCCGAGTGTGGGCGCCGCGGGCTGAGGCGGTGGAGCTGCTGCTGCTCGGCGCCGGCGGCGAGCCCGTCCGCTCGCTGCCGCTGGCGCCGGAGGCCGCCGCCACGCCCGACCCGGAGCGCGACGGCTACTTCTCGGCGCGGGTCGAGGACGCGCCGCCCGGCACCCTCTACCTCTACCGCCTGCACCGCGACGACGACGTGGTGGAGCGCGCCGATCCGGCGTCGCGCCACCAGCCGCAGGGGGTGCACGGCCCGTCGGCGGTGGCCGCCCGGCAGCCGGCCGCGGCGGATGACGCCTGGGAGGGCCTGCCGCTCGAAGACCACGTGCTCTACGAGCTGCACGTCGGCACCTTCACGCCGGAGGGCACCTTCGACGCCGTGGTGCCGCACCTCGACGCCCTCGCCGAGCTCGGGGTGACCGCCCTCGAGCTGATGCCGGTGGCGCAGTTCCCCGGCGCGCGAAACTGGGGCTACGACGGCGTCTTCCCCTACGCCGTGCAGCACTCCTACGGCGGCCCGGCGGGGCTCGCCCGGCTGGTGGCGGAGGCGCACCGCCGCGGTCTGGCGGTGGTGCTCGACGTGGTCTACAACCACCTCGGCCCGGAGGGCAACCGCCTCGCCGACTTCGGCCCCTACTTCACCGGCCGCTACGCCACGCCGTGGGGCCCGGCGCTCAACTTCGACGGTCGCGACAGCGAGCCGGTGCGGCGCTTCTTCGTCGACAACGCCGTCCACTGGATCGCCGACCACGGCCTCGACGGCCTGCGCCTCGACGCCGTCCACGCCATCGTCGACGCCTCCGAGCGCCCCTTCCTCGCCGAGCTGGCGGAGGCGGTCGAGGCCGAGGCGGCGCGCCGCGGCCGCCGGGTGCATCTCTTCGCCGAGAGCGCCGTCAACACCCGCCGCTTCCTCGACCCGCGCCGATGTGGAGAAGGCTGCTCCGGCGGCTGCGGCGTCGACGCCCAGTGGAGCGACGACTTTCACCACGCGCTGCACACGGTGCTGACCGGTGAGCGCGAGGGCTGGTACGCCGACTTCGGCGCCCTCGGCCAGCTCGCCGGCGCCTACCGCGACGGCTGGGTCTACCAGGGCGGGTACTCGCGCTACCGGCGCCGCCGCCACGGCGCGCCGGCCGCCGGCCTCGACCGCCGCCGCTTCGTGGTCTTCGCCCAGAACCACGACCAGACCGGCAACCGCATGCGCGGCGAGCGCCTGGCGAGCCTGGTCGACGCCGCCTCGCTGCGCCTCGCCGCCGCCGCCGTGCTGCTGTCGCCGTTCACGCCGCTGCTGTTCATGGGCGAGGAGGACGGCGCCGAGACGCCGTTCCAGTACTTCGTCTCGCACGGCGACCCGGAGCTGGTCGAGGCGGTGCGCCGCGGCCGCGCCGAGGAGCTCGCCGCCTTCGGCTGGCGCGGCGAGGTGCCCGATCCGCAGTCGCCGCAGACCTTCGAGCGCTCGCGGCTCGACCGCGCCGCCGCCGGCTGGCCGGAGCGGCGCGGCCTGCGCGCCCTCTACCGGGAGCTGCTGCGCCTGCGCCGCGAGGTGCCGGCGCTGCGCCCGGGCGGCCGCGCCGGGAGCGGCGGGACGGGGAAGCGCGG
>CAZLBJ010000210.1:0-2803 GCA_964557755.1 uncultured Thermoanaerobaculia bacterium | reverse complement strand
GACGGCGGAGGGCGGGCCGGAGGCGTGGGGCGTGGTGGGGGTGGTGGCGCCGGTCTGGGTGTGCGGGGTGATGGTGGCGATGGTCGCGGGCGCCACCGCTCTGCGTGGGGACGGCGGGGCGGGTGGGGAGGACTCGCCCGGGGAACAGCGAGCTACGAGGAGGACTTTGGAGGGGGGCTCGCTTCGGCTTCCGCGCGCCGCCATCGACATCGGACTCCGCAGGATCTTGCGCTTGGCACGCTCCAGACGTCCCCGGTCGAGCCCTCCCCGCCCACCCCGCCTCGCCGCCTGTGACGGGACTGGGACGAACTGCACGGCGAGGGAAGGTAGCGGCGCCGCCCGCGCCGGGAGTGGGACGAACGCCGCCGTGGGGCGGAGCCTGCGGAGAGGGGCGTTGCGAATGAGCCCCAGGGGGTGGTCGAAGCTCTCGTCGTCGTTCCTCCCCTTGCTGATTCTGTTGATGTTGACTTTGCTCTGGCCCGCCTTTCGTTGGGGTTCTCTGGAAGGCCGCCGCTCCGCAGGCATCGAGATGGTGATGCTGGACGTGGGGCAGGGGGATGCGATTCTTCTTCGGGACGGAAACTTTGCAGTCCTGGTCGACGGGGGTGGGTGGCGGCGCGGCGACATCGGCGGGCGCGTCGTGCTGCCGGCGCTGCTCGGCGAGGGCATCGACCGGCTGCGGGCGGTGGTGGTGACGCATCCGGACCGCGACCACTGCGGCGGCCTGGTGGACCTCGCCTCGTACCTGCCAATCGGAGAGGTGTGGACCGCCGACGGGTTCCAGGTGGACCCCTGCCTCCGCGATCTGGCCGCTGCGGCTCCGGTGCGCGTGCTGGGGAGCGCGGGGCGGAGCGAGATGCGCGCCGGCCGCTGGCGGTTCCGCGTCCTCCATCCCGAGGGCGCCGGCCCCTTCGCGCGCCGCCTCGCCGCCGCGGCGCGCGGCAACGACCACTCGCTGGTGCTCGCCGCCGAGGCGCTGGGACGGCGGGTGCTGCTCACCGGCGACGTCGAGGCGGCGGCGGAGCGGGCCGTGCTGCGGCGCTGGCGGGAGACGCCGGAGCAGCTGCGCGCCGGCGTGCTGAAGGTGGCCCACCACGGCTCGAAGACGTCGAGCGGCGAAGCGTTCCTGCGCGCCGTCGAGCCGCGGCTGGCGCTCGTCTCGGCGGGGGTGGACAACCCCTACCACCATCCCTCGTCGGTCGTCGTAGAGCGCTTCGCCCGCCGCCGCGTGCCGCTGCTGCGCACGGACCGTCACGGCTTCGTCCGCCTCGCTTGGGAGGGACCGCGCGGCTGGCGCCTCCAGACGGGGCGGTGAGTGCGGTCCTCGTACAATCCTCCCCGTGCCCGAGTCCCGCATCGTCGCCGTCGTCGGCCCCACGGCCACCGGCAAGAGCGACCTCGCCCTGCGCCTCGCCGCGGCGCTGGGCGGCGAGATCGTCAACGCCGACGCGCTGCAGGTCTACCGCGGCCTCGACGTCGGCACCGCCAAGCCGACGCCCGCGGAGCGGGCGCGCGTGCCGCACCACCTGGTCGACGCCCTGGAGCCGACGGAGCGCTGGTCCGCGGGGGAGTTCGCGCGCCAGGCGCGCCGCGCCGTCGCAGAGATCCACGGCCGCGGCCGCCCGGCGCTGGTGGTCGGCGGCAGCGGCTTCTACCTCAAGGCGCTGTTCGAGGGACTGACGCCGCTGCCGCGGGCGCAGCCGGAGATCCGCGCCGAGCTGCAGCGGCGGGCGGCGGCGGAGGGGCCCGAGGCACTGCACGCGGAGCTCGCCGCCGCCGACCCGGCCACCGCCGCGCGCCTCGCCGCCGCCGACCGCCAGCGCGTGGTGCGTGCGCTCGAGGTGCTGGCTGCCACCGGCCGTCCGCTGTCGGAGTGGATCGCCGAGCAACCGGCGCCGGCGCGCCCCCTTTCAGCGCTTCACGTCGGATTGACGCTGCCGAGAGCCATCCTGTACGATCGCATCGCCGTAAGGGTCGCTCGTATGATGGAGCGGGGCTGGCTGGCCGAGGTCGAGGCGCTCCTCGAACGTGGTGTCGAGCCGTCGGCCCCCGCCTTCCAGGCGATCGGCTACCGCCAGCTGGTGCGCCACCTGCGTGGCGAGCTGCCGCTGGAGGCCGCCGTCGCCGATATTGTTCAGGCGACCCGGCGCTTCGCGAAACGGCAGTGGACTTGGTTTCGGCGGGAGCCGCAGGTGAGATGGTTCGATCCCCGCGATCTCTCGACCGACGTATCTGGCGTCCTTGAACTGGTATCGGCGATGTAGGGGGTGCTCTCAATGCCTAAGCACAACATCAACATCCAGGATGGTTTCCTCTTTCAGAACCTGAAGGAGGGACATCCGATGTTCGTGGAGCTGACGACCGGCCGCAACATCACCGGCCGCTTGAAGCGCTTCGACCGCTTCGCCGTGGTGCTCGAGATCGACGACAACGAGATCCTGATCTACAAGCATGCCATCGCCACCATCGCGGCGGCGGCCGCCACCCCCTAGGGTGCGCACCGCCGGGCTGTCGCGGCCGCGGGTCGCCCCGGTGCGGCTCGCGGCCGTGCTGTTGCTGGGGTTCGTTTCGCTGTTGGCGAAGGGCTGCGCCACCGGCGGCGCGGTCCCGTCTCCTCCGCCGCCCGAGCCCGCCGGCCCGCCGGCCGCCGACGCCCCCTACCTGGTCCATCCGCTGGCCGGCTGGAGCGGCTCGCTGTCGCCCGCTCAGGAGGACCCGCTGGACGACGGCCACGCGGCCGTCGAGGCCGGCGACGCCGAGACCGCCCGCGCCGCCGCCGCCGGCGCCAACGGCGGCGAGCCGC
>CAZLBJ010000209.1:0-5135 GCA_964557755.1 uncultured Thermoanaerobaculia bacterium | reverse complement strand
GGCGGTGGTCCTCGGCGCCGCCCGCCACCTCGGCCGCTGGGCGCGCGGCGAGCGCCGGGCGGTCGGCGGCGGCGAGGCCGGCGCCGAGCGGGCGGCCGCCGACCTGCCCCTCGGCGAGGAGGAGCGCGAGCTGGGCGGCCTGATCGACCGCCTGACCAGCGCCCTGTGGCGCGAGCGCGGCTTCCTCGCCGGCCTCGAGCAGCGCTTCCACCACGAGCTCGCCCACCGCCTGGTGGTGCCCGGCGGTATCGACGCCTCGGTCGGCGACCGCCGCGCCTGACCGGCCGACGGAGCCGTCTGCGGCGGGACCATGGTGGACGGGGGCCGTTGTGCGGTAGCATCGGTGATTCGAGATCAGGTATATATCGTGGCCGTTCACGTCCCCCCTCGCATCTACCGACGGGTCCCCTTCGCGACCGCCGTGCGACTCCAGTTCGACCGCTTCCGGGGCTTTGTCGAGGAGTACTCCGCCAACCTGTCGTTGGGCGGCATGTTCATCCGCACCGACGAGCCGGTGCCGGTGGGCACCGAGATGCCGATCGAGTTCCGCCTCGGCCAGGACTACGAGCTGATCCGCGGCCGCGGCCGCGTGGTGTGGGTGCGCAAGCGGGCGGCGGACGCCGACCACCCGCCCGGCATGGGCATCCGCTTCCTCGAGCTCACCCCCGGCAGCCGCGAGCTGATCTTCAAGCTGGTGGAGCGGCGGGTGCGCGAGGGCGGCGACCCCTTCGACCTCGACCACGAGGCCGACCTCCTGCCCGACCGCCCGCCCGAGCCCGGCCCCGCGCCGGAGCAGGGGATGGAGGTGGCGTCCGCGGAGGCCGACGCGCCGCTGCCGGCGCCGCCGCTCGAGAGCGTGCTGGCGGGCGGCGCCCTTCGGCACGCGCAGGAGAACGCCGCGTCGCTCGAGGAACCGGAACTGGGGCCGGTGGAGATCGCCGGACCGGCGCCGGCCGAGGGCGACCCCTGGGCGCCGGCCGAGGAGGCCGCGGCGGAGGCCGACGCCCTGCCGCCGCTGGAGAACTGGGACGCCGAGCCGGTCGGCTGGGGGGACCTCGCCGAGGAGGACGGCGATGCCGCGGAGGAAGGAGCGGATTCGTGGAGAGCGGCGGGCGTCCCGCCGGCGAACGGACAGATCGGCGAGGGGGAGTACGCGGCAGGCGCCGCAGGTGGTGAAGACGAGCCGCGGACGGCGGAGGCGCCGGGCTCGGGGCGGGCGGACGAACAGGTCGGCGAAGGGGGCTGGGCTGAGGCGGGCGACGGTATCTCGACAGACGGCCGGGCGGGCGACGCCGACGGCGGCGACGAGCCCGTAGCGTGGCCGGGACCCGTGGCGGCCGGGGTCGCCGGAGCCGCGGCGGGTGCCGCTTCCCCGGATGCGTCTCTGGGTCCCACCGTCACCGCCGCCGAGCTGGAGCAGGCGCCCGCAGCCGGCGGCGCCCGGGAGCTGCGCTGGCAGGAGCCGGTCGGGGAGCCCGAAGAGCGAAGCTGGCTCGAGGCCTCCTGGACCTCCGAGGAGGCCGCCGAAGAGACCGAGCACGGCGGTGAGGGACCGCCGTCCGTGGAGCCGTACGCCACGGCGCCGGAGCCGCCTCCGGCCGGCGAGCTCGATGCCGGTGGCGCCCTGTTCGCAGGCGAGGCGTCCGACGCCGGCGACACGGCTGACGCCGGCGCCACGCCCTACGCCGGCGCCGCCTCCTACGCCGGCACCGCCGAGGAGCCGTCGCGGCTGCGGCGGACGCTGATCTGGCTGCTGCCGCTGGCCGCCCTCCTCGTCCTCGCCGCCGGCTGGTGGCTGCTGGGGAGGCCGCTGCCCGGCGGCGACGCCGGCGCCGCCGAGGGCGAAGGCCGGCGTTTCGTGGAACAGGCGGGCGCCGCCCCGGCCGCGGACGGCGCCGGCTCGGGACCCCTCGCCGAACCGGCGGCCGAGGCTGGCCGCGTCGAGCGCACGCCCCCCCAGGCGGCAGGACCGGGCGCCCAGGAGGCCCGGCCGGATGGCACGGCCGCCGGTGCCGCGGCAGGCGAGGAGGCCGCCGACGGCGCGCCGGCCCCATCCTTCCCGCCCGGCCGCGCGGCGAGCGCCGTGCGCGAGGTCACCTGGAGCGCCGAGGCGGGGCGTACAGTGCTGACCGTCCACGGCGACGGCGCGCTCACCGCCGCCGCCGTCTCCGACTTCCGCATCGACGGCGAGGCGCCGCGCCACGTGGTACGCATCCGCGGCATCGAGGCGCCGTTGTCGCCCGCCAGCCTGGCGGTGGGCTCGCCGGAGGTGCGGCGGGTGCGCGCCGGCCTGCACGCCGAGCGCAGCCCGAGCGAGCTCCACCTGGTGCTCGACCTGACGGCGCCGGAGGTACGGGTGACCGGCGTCGAGCCGGCGGACGGCCGCCTGCGCATCGTGGTGGAGGGCGGGCGGTGATCGGCGGCGGGCGGCGGCAGCGGCTCAAGCGGCGCCTGCTCGACGAGCTGGTGGCGGACAACCTCGAGCTGATCCGCGGCGAGCTGCCGCGGCGGCGGCGCGGCCGCGTGGTGGGCGGCCTGCGCCTGCTCGCCCTCGCCCTCCTGCCGCTGTCGCTGTTCGCGCCGTCGCACAGCGCGCCCTCGCCGCGGCAGGCGCCGGCGGCGGCCGCCGGAATGCTGCCGTCCGGCGGCGGGGCCGCCGCCGCCACCGCCGAGCCGCACGCCGCCGCCGCTCCGCTACGGGTGCGCCCCGGCGACCTCGCCACCGTCGACCCCGCCGTCTTCCCGCTGGCGGTCGAGCGGGTGGTGATCGACCCCGGGCACGGCGGCCGCAACGGCGGCACCACCACCCCGTCGGGGCTGGTCGAGAAGGACCTGACGCTCGACATCGCGCTGCGCCTCGCCGAGCTGCTCGACGAGGCCGGCTTCGAGGCCGTGCTGACGCGGCGCGACGACGTCGAGATGAGCCTCGAGGAGCGCGCCGCCCTCGCCAACCGCGAGTCGGCGGACCTGTTCGTGTCGATCCACGTCAACTGGATCGAGAACCGCGGCGTGCGAGGGGTGGAGACCTACTTCCTCGGCACCACCGACGACCCGTTCGTCAACCGCCTGGCGGCGGCCGAGAACCGCGGCTCGGGCTACTCGCAGGCCGACCTGCGGGCGCTCCTGGACGAGCTCTACGCGAGCCTGCGCCAGAGCAGCTCCGAGCGGCTGGCGGCGGCGCTGCAGCGCTCGTTGCTGCGCTCGCTGCGCACCGTCAACCCGGAGGTCGAGGACCGCGGCGTCAAATCGGCGCCGTTCATCGTGCTGATGGAGACCGACATGCCGGCGGTGCTCGCCGAGGTGTCGTGCCTGTCGAACCAGGAGGAGGCGGAGCTGCTGGCCCGGCCGCTCTACCGCCAATACATCGCGGAGGCCCTGCTGGCGGGCATCCGCGGCTACGCCGCCGGCGGCCGGGCGCCGGACGACACTGCCGACGTGAAGGCCGACGTGAAGGCCGACGTGAAGGGGACACGCTCATGAGCGAAGAGCAGCAGGGACAGGAGCAGGAGAAGCCGAAGAAGCCGCAGGAGCTGCGGGTGGGCATCGACCTCGGGACCTCCCGCAGCTCGATCACCGCCTCCAACGGCAAGCGCCACGTGGTCGACAGCTACGTCGGCTGGCCGGCCGACATGGTGGCGCGCAAGGTCTTGAAGCGCGACGTGCTGATCGGCAGCGAGGCGCTGGAGCACCGCACCATGCTGGAGCTCTACCGGCCGCTCGAGGAGGGGCTGATCAAGGAGGGCTCGACGCGCGACGTGGCGGCGGTGCGCGAGCTCCTGGGCCACCTGCTCGAGCTCGCCGAAGCGTCCCGCAACGGGCGCAAGGTGCGGGCGGTGGTGGGGGTGCCGGCGGCGGCGCTGCGCGTCAACAAGCAGAGCCTGCGCAAGGCGATGGCCGACCTCGTCGACTCGCTGATGATCGTCTCCGAGCCGTTCGCCGTCGCCTACGGCCTGGAGGCGCTGCTGCACACGATGATCATCGACATCGGCGCCGGCACCGCCGACTTCTGCGTCATGCGCGGGCGGCTGCCCACCGAGGAGGACCAGAAGACGCTGACCACCGCCGGCGACTGGCTGGACGAGCAGCTCGAGATGCTGATCCGCGAGCGCCACCCGGAGGCGAGCTTCACCATCCACATGGTGCGCGACTGGAAGGAGCAGCACAGCTTCGTCGGCGAGCCGAAGGGGCCGGTGAAGGTCACCGTGCCGGTCTCCGGCCGGCCCACCGAGCTCGACATCACCGAGCCGATGCGCCAGGCCTGCGAGTCGCTGCTGCCGCCGCTGGTCGAGACGATGTTCGACCTCCTCTCCCGCGTCGACCCCGAGTACCAGGAGCGGGTGCGCAACCACATCGTGCTGGCCGGCGGCACCGGCATGATCCGCGGCATCGACAAGCACCTCGAGCGCGAGCTCGAGCAGCTCGGCGGCGGCAAGGTGCGGCGGGTGAGCGACCCGGTGTTCGCGGGCTCGGACGGCGGCCTGTCGATCGCGCTGGAGGCGCCGGACGCCGACTGGGACCGCCTCTCGGGCTGACCATGGGCGCGGCGCGCGACCCGTACCTCGACGCCGCCGTCGCCGAGGCCGAGGCCGGCCTGGCGGAGGGCGGCATCCCGATCGGCTCGGTGCTGGTGCACCAAGGCCGCATCCTCGGCCGCGGCCACAACCGCCGCGTCCAGCAGGGAAGCGCGGTCCTCCACGGCGAGATGGACGCCCTGGAGAACGCCGGCCGCCGGAGCGCCGCGGTCTACCGCGAGTCGGTGATCTACACCACGCTCTCGCCCTGCTCCATGTGCAGCGGCGCGATCCTGCTCTACGGCATCCCGAAGGTGGTGGTCGGCGAGAACCAGACCTTCCTCGGCGAGGAGGACTGGCTGCGCGGCCGGGGCGTCGAGGTGGAGGTGGTGCAGGACGCGCGCTGCATCGCCCTGATGGAACGCTTCATCGCCGAGAACCCCGAGCTGTGGGCGGAGGATATCGGGGAGTAGGGGGCGCTGGTGTGTGGACGGCGGGTGGTGGGGCTCCTGGCCTGGGACCGACGAGCTACACACAGGACTCGAATCAGAGAGGGCACTGAACATATTCGGGCTTTCGCGGATGCAAGCTGTCCGCCTCAGCAACTTGGATGCTGCATCAAAC
>CAZLBJ010000208.1:0-2616 GCA_964557755.1 uncultured Thermoanaerobaculia bacterium | reverse complement strand
TGCTCCTGATGCGGGAGGAAGGATTCTCACACGAGGAGAGCGCCACGGCGGTCGGTGTGCGGTGGTTGACGACGTCGTAGCGGCCGGCGCGCTCCGGGTAGGGGGAGTTGGCGGCGAGCACGAGGTCGCCGCCCACCAGGTCGGCGGACGGGGACACGAAGCGGCCGACGACGCCGCGGCGCATGTCCTCCCACACGGCGAGGAAGCCGCCGTCGGCGAGCGCGACGGAGGACGGGTCGACCTGCCAGTAGGGTGTCGATTCGTTGAGCTGGCGTTCGATGCCGGCGGGGACCGGAGCCGCCGCGGCGGGCAGCAGGACGAAGGCGCAGAGGGCGAGCGAGAATACGGCGGTACGGCGAGGTGTCATCGAGACTCCTTCTCTCCTCGGGTGGAAGTTCATTTCTGCAGACACGCTATCGCCGCGACCCCGGCGCCGTCAATCCGCCAGCGCCCGCTCCAGGTGGTCGGCGAGGGCGATCGCGATCGCGCCCTTGCCCTCCAGGCGCCGCGGCTCGCCCTCGGCGGACACCAGCCACGCCACCTGCTCGCCGTGCGGGCCGGTCTCCTCGCCGCGGTTGGCGACCACCGCACCGCGGCCCTCGAGGCGCGCCAGCCGCTCGCGGCCGACCTCCACCAGCGCCTCGTGGTCCACCCCCTCCTGGTACTTGAAGGTGACCATGTAGAGGTCCGGGAAGCGCTCGCGCACCAGCTCGACCACCTCCTGCGTCGGTACCAGCTCGAGCGTCTTCCAGGCGCCGCCGGAGGGGGTCTTACCGGGCAGCACCTGCTTCGGGCGGTAGTCGGCGACGGCGGCCGAGAAGATCCCCGCGGCGGTCGGCGCCGCGGCGAGCTCCTCCATCACCGCGGCGAGGTACTCGTCGTAGGTGCGGGCGACGCGGAAAGGCAGGTAGACGGGCGGCCGGAAGGCGCCGTCGCCGTGCACCAGCCGCACCTCGGCACCGCGCAGGTGGAGCTCGAGGGTGATCTCAGCGCCGAGGCGGCCGCGGAAGCGGTTGGTGATGCGGCGCACGTTGTCGATCGGCACCGGCGTCGGGCCGCCGGTGACCAGGATGCGGCGGCCGGCGAGTGGCGAGCGCGACAGCGCGCGGCAGACCTCCGAGACGATCACCTCCTCGGCCGGGATGTTGTCCTTGCCGTAGTCCTGCCGCGGCGGCACCACGCGCACGCCGAGGACGGCGAGGCGCTCCAGCGAGGCGGTGAGGATCGAGTTGTGGAGGCTGCCGTGCATGGTCGGCACCACCAGCACCTTCGTCGCCTCCTGTTCCATGCGCCCGAGCGCCGAAGCGAGCGCCGAGGTGACGGCGGTGTCGGCGATGCCGTATGCCATCTTGTTGATCGTGTTGTAGGTGGCGGGGGCGACCAGGTAGGCGTCGAAGGGCGCGGCGTCGGAGAGGTGCTCGGCGGCGGCGGTGAGGCGGGTGACCACCGGGTTGACGGTGCTCCACTCCAGGGTGTCCTCGGTGACGTAGCGCAGCGCCTCGCCGGAGGCGAACGCCACCACGTCGGCGCCCTGCCGGCGCAGCGCGCGCGCCACCAGCGGCGACTTGAAGGCGGCGATGCCGCCGGTGACCAGCAGCGCCACGCGGCGGCCGGCCAGGTGGTCGCCGACCAGCACCACGTCGTGGTCGCCCATCTCCGACCGCGGCGGCGGCGAGAAGTCCCAGTCGTCCATCACGGCCGCCAAGTGTAGCGGAATCAGGCGGGATCGCTTCCGGCCAGGCGGCGGTAGTCGTCCGGCGTGTCGACATCGTGGACGGCGCCGGGGTCGTCGACCGGTACCTCGACCAGGCGGGCGGCGTGGCGGTCGAGGAGCTGGCGCAGGCCGACCCGAAGGTCCAACGAAGGAACCTCGGGAAGGAGGGCCGGAGCGATGCCGAGCGGGTGGCCGCGGCGTCCGCCGTGGACCGGCACGGCGAGAGCGGCGCCGGCGCGCAGCGCGGCGGCGACGGCGGCCACGGTCGAGGAGCCGAGACCAGGAAGATCGGCAGGGGTGACCAGCAGGGCGGCGCCGCGGCGGCGAAGGCGGGCGGCGCCGCCCAGCGCTTCGACGCCGCGGAGGATCGACGAGAGCATGCCGCGCTCCGGGTGCGGGTTCTCGGCGACGACGAGGCCCTGGCTCCGGCCCCAGGCGGCGAGGTCGCGGGCCGCCGCGTCCTCCGGCGGTCCCACGACCAGCGCCACCCGCTCGGCGCCGCCCGCGGCCAGCGCCGCCGCCACCGCGCCCACCACCGTGGCGCCGCCCCACGGCAGCAGCAGCTTCGGCCGCCCCATCCGCCGCGACGCCCCGGCCGCGGGCAGGACCGCGTGGACCTCCTGGACTTCGTCGAGGGGTTGCATCCGCGGCGATCCTACCGGGACGCCTGCCCTTCGCTGGTCTCCTCCGCCACCCGCTCCTTCTCCCACTTCGCCGGGTCGGCGTGCTGCTCCAGCGTCGCCGCCACCTCGCCGCCGAAGAGGATGGCCAGCGCCGTCAGGTAGAGCCACAGGAGCAGCACGATGATGGCGCCGACGAAGCCGTACGCCTCGTCGTAGCTTCCGAAGTTGGCGACGTAGAGGCGGAAGCCGGCGGTGACCAGCACCCACAGCAGCGTCCCC
>CAZLBJ010000207.1:0-5131 GCA_964557755.1 uncultured Thermoanaerobaculia bacterium | reverse complement strand
AGGCTGTCGCCGAGGAAGACGACGGTCGGTACGTCGGAGGCGGGGGCGGTGTCGGAGACCGGAGGTTCGCTCTCGGCAGGTAGCTCCGCCCGTGGCGCAGGCTCGGCGGCCGCGGGCTCCGGCCTCGGCGTGTCCGCATCGCCCTCGCCGCACGCCACCGCAGTGATGAGCAGCAACGAACAGATCAGCAAGGGGAGGAACGCGAGTCTCTGCGCGGCTGTGGGTCTCGCGTCTCCCACCCTTCGTGGCGCGGCGGGGTTGAGGCACGGCGAGGAGCGTCGGTAGCGATGCATCGCCGGGAGTCTACCCGTGCCGCGGCAGGTCCGCCGCCGCTCTACGGTTGGCGCTAATCCGCAATTGAATTGCGAATCTGCACCGCAAGCGTTACCCTATCCGCATGATCCGGCGGACGCTCGGCCCCAAGCTCGCGACGCTGGCGCAGCAGTTCCCGGTGATCACCCTCACCGGGCCTCGCCAGTCGGGCAAGACCACCCTCTGCCGCATGGTCTTCCCCGACCACCGCCACGTGTCCCTGGAAGCTCCGGACCTGCGGCGCTTCGCGGAAGAGGATCCGCGCGGGTTCCTCGACCAGTACCCGGCACCGGTGATCTACGACGAGGTCCAGCGGGTGCCGGAGCTCCTGTCCTACATCCAGGCGGCGGTCGACGAGGGCGGCACGCCCGGTCGCTACGTCCTGACCGGCTCCGCGAACTTCGCCCTCCTCGAATCCGTGAGCCAGTCGTTGGCCGGACGGACGGCGGTCGCCCACCTGCTGCCCTGCGGGTACGAGGAGCTCTTGCGATTCCCGAAGCCGCCGGAGGGTCTGTTCGCGACGATCCAGGGCGGCAGCTACCCGGCGATCTACGACCGTGGCGTCGATCCGGTGGACTGGTACCGCGGCTACATCACCACGACCCTGGAGCGCGACGTCCGCCGGATCGTGAACATCGCCGATCTCGGCGCATTCCAGACGTTCCTCGAGCTGACCGCCGGGCAGGTCGGGCAGCTCACCAACTTCTCGCGCATCGGCGCCGATGCCGGAATCACGGCGAATACGGCCAAAGCTTGGCTGTCGGTCCTCGAGACGGGGTTTCTGGTGTTCCGGCTCCGGCCGTATCACGCCAATCTCAGGTCGCGGGCCGTGAAGACGCCCAAGCTCTACTTCTACGACACGGGTCTCGCCTGCGCCCTCCTCGGGATCTCGAAACCGTCGCAGCTTCGTACCCACCCGCTGCGCGGCGCCCTGTTCGAGAACTGGGTCGTCGGCGAGGTGCTCAAGGCGCGATTACATCGCGGCCTGGCGGAAGGCGCTTACTTCCTGCGGGACAGCAAGGGATTCGAGATCGACCTCCTGCTCGACGTCGGCGATCGGCTCGTCGCCGTGGAGGCGAAATCCGGCCAGACCGTCGCCGGCGACTTCTTCGCTCACCTCGAGCGCCTGCGGACCGAGCCGCCCGAGGGACTCGCCGGCCGGAGCCTCGAGACGCGGGTGGTGTTCGGCGGCGACAGCCCCCAGCGTCGCCGCGACATCGACGTCGTCCCCTGGCACCAGCTCAAGGACCGGTCGTGGTGGTGAGCGCCCCGCCGCGGCGTGCTGGCTTCCGGCTTGCAGTTCCGGCGCGCCATGAGCCAGGAGCCGTCACCCCCCGACACCGCCAACGGCGACGCCGAGGCCGCCGAGCCCGCCTCCACCGCCCCCGCCGCCGATGCCGCGCGGGCCGCCGAGTTCCGGCCGGAGGCCGATTTCGGGCGCATCCCGCTGCAGCGGCTCGCCGAGATGGAGGCGCCGGAGCGCGCCTTCCTCACCGTCTACCTGTCATCGCCGGAGGCCTTCGACTCGATGAAGGGGCGCATCGAGGAGGTGCGCGGCGTGCTCGCCGGCGTGCCCGAGGAGCTGGAGCACTTCGAGCGCTCGCTGGAGCTCGTGCGCGGCTGGCTGGAGGAGAACCCGCCCGCCGACGCCGGCGCCGTCGTCTTCGCCTGCTGGGTGCTCGACTTCGTGCGCGGCTTCCCGCTGGCGGTGGCGCCGCGCGACCGCCTGTGGCTCGGCTCGTCGCCGTTCATCAAGCCGCTCGCCGAGTTGCAGGACGAGTACGAGACGTTCGCCGTCGTCGCCGCCGACAACCGAGCCACCCGCGTCTTCCTGGTCAGCTCCGCGATGGTGGCCGGCGAGGAGCGGGTGCGCGGCGACGTCAAGAACCGGGTGAAGAAGGGCGGCTGGTCGCAGAAGCGCTACGCCCGCCGGCGCGAGAACGAGCTGCACCACTACGCTGCCGAGGTCGCCGAGGTGCTCGGCGAGCTGGCCGACGAGGCTAGCTTCGACCGCATCGTGCTGCTCGGCCAGAAGGAGGCCATGGAGGAGATCCGCGACGCCCTGCCGCAGCGCCTCGGCGACCTCCTGCTCGAGCCCCGCCGCGCCGCCCTCGACGGCGGCGCCGAGGACCTGATGACCGCCGCCTTCGAGGCCTTCGCCGAGGGCGAGCGCGAGGACGAGCGCCAGCTCTGGGACCGCATCCGCGAGGAGTCGGTGGGCCACGGCCTCGCCGCCCTCGGCGCCACCGGGGTGCTGAAGGCGGCGCTGGTCGGCCGCGTCGAGGAGATGGCGGTGCTGCGCGACGCCGACCTCGACGGCACCCGCTGCCGCGACTGCGAGAACGTCGTCCACGGCACACCGAAGACCTGCCAGGTGTGCGGCTCGGCGTCGGTCTTCCGCGTCGACCTGGTCGACGAGCTGACGCGGCAGGTGACGCTCCATGGCGGCCGCGTCGACTTCACCGACCCGCTGCCCGGCCTCGCCGAGGCCGGCGGCGTGGCGGCGCTGCTGCGGTACTAGGGTTCTGAGCGCGCCCGCCGCGGGGTAAGCTCCTGCGCCATGGCCGCGCCCGCCATCGAGCTCGTCCGCCTCACCCGCCGCCTGCCCTCCGGCGACCGCATGCTCACCATCGTCGACGGCGTCGACCTCGCCGTCGCGTCCGGCGAGATCCTCGCCGTCCTCGGCCCATCCGGCTCCGGCAAGTCGACGCTGCTGGCGCTGATGGCCGGCCTCGACCGCCCCAGCGAGGGCGAGGTGCGCATCGACGGCGAGGCCATCCAGGCTCTCTCCGAGGACCGCCTGGCGCGGCTGCGGCGCGCCAAGATCGGCTTCGTCTTCCAATCGTTCCAGCTCCTCGGCAACCTGACGGCGCGCGAGAACGTGCTGCTGCCGCTCGAGCTCGCGAACGCCGACGACCCCGGCGCCCGCGCCGACGAGATGCTCGCCGCCGTCGGTCTCGCCGAGCGCGGCCACCATTACCCGTCGCAGCTCTCCGGCGGCGAGCAGCAGCGCGTCGCCCTCGCCCGCGCCTTCGCGCCGCGGCCGCCGATCCTGCTCGCCGACGAGCCCACCGGCAACCTCGACAGCGCCACCGGCGCGCGCATCCTCGACACGCTGTACGCGCTCAAGGCGAGCCTCGGCACGACGCTGGTGCTGGTCACCCACGACCCGGCGGTGGCGGCGCGCGCCGACCGGCGGGTGCACCTCAAGGACGGCCGGGTGGAGCGCATCGAGGGCGGTGACGGTTTCGGCGGAGTCGGCCCCGGATGAGGCCGCGCCACCTCGCCGCCGCCCTGGCGCGGGAGACGCGCGGCGCCGCCGGCCGCATGGCGTTCTTCGTCGCCTGCCTGGCGGTGGGGGTGGCGGCGGTGGTGTCGGTCGCCGGCATGTCGGCCAGCCTCGACGAGGGCATCCGCGACCAGGCGCGCCAGCTCCTCGCCGCCGACCTGGCGATCGACGGCCGCCAGCCGCCGCCGGACGACCTCGACGCCCTGCTCGCCGAGGTCGGCGCCACCGGCCGCGTCGACCTCGTGGAGACGGTCACCGTGGTGGCGGCGCCGCCGTCGCCGGGCGGCGCCCCCGGGCCGAGCCAGCTCGTCGAGGTCAAGGCGGTCGGCGTCGAGAGCGCCACCGGCGGCGGCTACCCGTTCTACGGCGAGCTCGCGCTCGAGCCCGACCGCCCGCTGGCCGCGCTGCTCGACTCCTGGAAGGTGGTCGTCGCGCCCGACCTCCTCGCCCGCCTCGGCCTCGAGGTCGGCGACGAGCTGCGGGTGGGCGGCCGCATGTTCACCATCGCCGGCACCGTCCTCGCCGAGCCCGACCACCTGCAGGTGGGCCTGGCGGTAGGCCCGCGCCTGTTCCTCAGCCTCGAGGGGCTCGAGCGCGCCGACCTCGTGCAGCCGGGTAGCCGCGTGCTCTACCGCTCGCTGGTGCGCATGCCGCCGGGCACCGGCGCCGGCGAGCTGGCGGTCGCCGCCGAGCGCCTGCGCGCCGGGCTGCGCGGCGGCTGGGACGTCGAGAGCTGGCGCGAGGCGCAGCCGTCGCTGCGCCAGGGGGTGGCGCGCGTCGACCGCTTCCTCGGCCTGGTGGCGCTGCTGTCGCTGCTCGTCGGCGGCATCGGCGTGGCGCAGACGGTGCGCGCCTGGCTGGCCGACCGCCTCGACGCCATCGCCGTCCTCAAGTGCCTCGGCATGCGGCCGCGCGAGGTGCTCGCCCTCTACCTCGGCCAGACGGTGCTGCTCGGCCTCGCCGGGAGCGTGCTGGGGATCCTGGCCGGCGTCGCCGTGCAGCTCGTCCTGCCGCACGTCTTCCCCGACCTCATCCCGGTGCGCCTGGTGCGCCCGTTCCAGCCGGCGGCGCTGCTGCGCGGGCTGGTGCTCGGGCTGGGCGTGGCGGTGCTGTTCAGCGTGCCGCCGCTGGTCACCGCGCTGCGCGTGCCGCCGGCGCGGGTGCTGCGCCGCGACGCCAGGCCGCTGCCGCTGGCGCGCTGGGCGTACCTCGCGGCCGGCGGGCTGCTCGCCCTGGGGGTCGTCGCCATGGCGGCGCTGCAGGCGCGCTCGCTCGTCCTCGGCCTCCAGTTCGCCGGCGGCCTGGCGGCGGCAACGTTGCTGCTGGCGGCGACCGCGCGCCTGCTGACCGTCGCCGTCGGCCGCCTGCCCGCCCTCACCCATCCGCGGCGCGGCGGCCGCGGCCTGTGGCTGCGCCACGGCCTCACCGCGCTGGCGCGCCCCGGCTCCGGCACCCTCGCCGCGGTGGTGGCGCTCGAGCTGAAGAAGCACAACCTCGCCTTCCAGCTGCTCATCTATCCCGCGACCGACC
>CAZLBJ010000206.1:0-3030 GCA_964557755.1 uncultured Thermoanaerobaculia bacterium | reverse complement strand
TGCTCCTCGTGCTCGGCGACCATCTCGTAGACGAAGCCATCGGCGACCAGGCGCGGGTCGCGGACGGCCGCTCCTTCGGCGCCGAGCAGGCGGCCGGCCGCCTGCTCGCGCACCCGCGCCAGGTAGTCGAACAGCTCGCCGCGGTCAGGCAGCGACAGCGCCTCGCGCGTCGGCCGCGGGTTCTCCACGGCGTCGAACATGCGCTCGTACTCGGGCCGCAGCCAGGTTTCGCCGAAGGTGCGCTCGAGCAGCCACAGCTCCTCGAAGTTGCCGACGTGGCCGAGGTCCCAGACCATCGGCGAGAGGATCGGCACGTGCTGCCTGCGCAGCAGCGGCCAGTCGAGCGGCGCCACCAGGGCGAGGGTGCGCTGGCGCACGTCCTCGAGGCGGGCGAGGGCGGCGTGGCGGTCGAAGCCGGGGCCGGCGGCGGAGTCGGTGGCGGCGGTGCGGTCGGCGAGCATCTCGGCAGAGGGTGTCATGGCGGCTCCTCAGGGTTCCAGCCCGGCGGGTCGCAAGACGCGTTCCAGCAGCGCCAGCAGGCCGTCGACCAGCAGTGCCAGGGCGGCGGCGGGGACGGCGCCGGAGAGGATCATGCGCGTGTCGGCGAGCTGCAGCCCGGTGACGATCGGCTGGCCCAGGCCGCCGGCGCCGATGAAGGCCGCCAGGGTGGCCGTGCCGACGGTGATCACCGCCGCCGTGCGGACGCCGGCCATGATAACCGGAGCGGCCAGCGGCAGGCGCACCCAGGCGAGCACCTGGCGGCGGGTCATGCCCAGGGCGCGGGCGGCGGACACCGCCTCCGGGTCGGCGTCGCGCACGCCGGTGTAGGTGTTGCGCAGGATGGGGAACAGCGAGTAGATCCACAGCGCCACCACCGCCGGGACGGCGCCGATGCCGAGCAGCGGGACCATGAAGGCCAGCAGCGCCAGCGACGGCACCGTCTGGGTGAGGCCGACGGCGCGGATCACCGGCTCGGCGGCGCGCCGGCGGCGCTCGAGCGCCAAGCCGAGCGGCACCGCCACCGCGGCGCCGAGCAGCAGGGCGAGGGCGCTCATCGCCAGGTGCTCGAGGGTGCGCCGGCCGAGGTCGCCGCGGTGGCGCCACAGGTAGGCGGCGAAGCCGCCGCCGCGGCGGGAGACGGGCTCGGCGGCGGCGGTCTCGTCGCCCGCGGGCAGCAGGCCGAGGTCGGCCAGCGCGCCGCGCGCCACCACCGCCGGCGTCTCCCCCTCCTCCTGGAGGCGCAGGTTGAGGCGCCGCATGGCGTCCTCGTCGAGGGCGCCGGCGAGCAGGGCGAGCACCGCGCCGAGCTCGGGGTGGCGGCGCAGCGTCTCGCCGCGCACCAGCGGCGCCGCCTGGTACGGCGGGAAGAAGCCGCGGTCGTCCTCGAGCACCACCAGGTCCCAGGTCAACAGGCGCCCGTCGGTGGTGTAGACGTCGAGCACGTCCACCTCGCCGCGGCCGGCGGCCTGGTACTTGAGGGCCTGCTGCAGCGGCCGCACGCCGGCGAACGACAGGCCGTACGTCTCGCGCAGCCCCGGCAGGCCGTCCGGGCGCTCGAGGAACTCGTAGCCGAAGCCGGCGGAGAGGTCGCCGGAGACCCTGGCGAGGTCGCTGATGGTGGCCAGGCCGTGCGCCTCGGCGAGCCGGCGCGGCACGGCGATCTCGTACGCGTTCTCGAAGCCGAGCGGCGCCAGCCACCAGAGGTCCCAGCGCGCGAGGAAGGCGCGCCGCACGGCGGCCAGCGTGGCGGCCGGATCCCCGGCCGGCTCGGCGCCGAGGATCGACACCAGGCCGGTGCCGGTGTACTCGGGGTAGAGGTCGACGGCGCCGGTGCGCAGCGCCTCGAAGCAGACCTGCGTGCCGGCGAGGTCGAAGCGGCGCTCGACGGCGAGGTCGGTGCGCGCCTCGACGAGTTGCGCGAACATCTCGGCCAGCAGGCGCGACTCCTCGAAGTTCTTCGAAGCGACGACGATCGTCCCCTCCTGGGCGGCCGCCGGCAGGGCGAGGACGAGGAGCAGCACGGCGAGCCGGAGGCGGGGTCTCATCATCGCCGCAGCTCCAGCAGCGAGGCGACGTAGGGGTCGGCCGGCCGCGCCGCCAGCTCGGCGGGCGGCGCCACCTGCAGGATGCGGCCGGCGCGCAGCACGGCGACGCGGTCGGCGAGCGCGAAGGCCTCGCCGAGGTCGTGGGTGACGAGCAGCATGGTGCGGCCGATCAGCCCCTTCAGGCGCACGAGCTCGCGCTGCAGCTCGAGGCGGGTCAGCGCGTCGAGGGCGCCGAACGGCTCGTCGAGCAGCACCACCCGCGGCTCGGCGGCGAGGGCGCGGGCGAACGCGACGCGCTGGCGCTGGCCGCCGGAGAGCTGGCGCGGGTAGCGGCGGCCGAAGGCGTCCGGGTCGAGCCCCACGAGATCCAGCACCTCGCGGGCGCGCCGCCGCCGCCGCTCCCGGTCCCAGCCGAGCAGGCGCGGCACCAGCTCGACGTTCTCGTCGACCCGCCAGTGGGGCAGCAGGCCCCCCTCCTGCTGCACGTAGCCGATGCCGCGGCGCAGCGCCACCGGGTCGGCGTCGGCCACCCGCCGGCCCTCCACCCACGCCTCGCCGGCGGTCGGCTCGACGGTGCGGTTGAAGACGCGCAGCAGCGTCGTCTTGCCGCTGCCGCTCTCGCCCACCAGGGCCAGCGTCTCGCCGGCGGCGACGTCGAGGTCGACGCCGTCGAGTGCGCGCGTGCCGCCGGGATAGACCTTGGCGAGGCGCCGCGCCGCCAGCACGGCGCCGCCGCCGGCCGCGCCGGCGGGCTCTCCGGGAGCGGGGGTCACGTGAGGGATTGTAGCGGCGGCTACCGCCGGTAGCGGCCGAGGTCGGCGACGCGGCGGCGCTCGGCGAGCGTCGGCGGCGGCACGCCGCCTGGCGGCCGCTTGCGGAAGCCGCCGAGCAGGAAGAGCAGCAGCGGCCCGGCGACGAAGCCGCCGATGTGCGCGAACCAGGCGACGCCGCCCGTCTCGCCGCCGCTGGTCGACGTCGCCGCCTG
>CAZLBJ010000205.1:0-3621 GCA_964557755.1 uncultured Thermoanaerobaculia bacterium | reverse complement strand
CATCGACCTGCAGCGGGCGGACATGGGGGTCGTCTACCTGATCGACCCGCGGGACGACCGCTTCGAGGTGGTGGTGCAGCGCGGCTTCGAGGAGGGGTTCTTCGACGAGTTCCGGCAGGTCGGCCATCCCGAGGCGAGCGCCGGCGGCCGGGCGCTGGCCAGCGGCCGGCGCGCCGTCGTCGAGGACGTCGAAGCGGACGAGCGCTACGCGCCCTACCGCGAGCTGGCGCGGCGGGCGGGCTACCGCGCCGTGCAGTCGACGCCGCTGTCGATCCGCGGCGGCGAGCGGGTCGGCGTGCTGACCACCCACTTCCGCCAGCCGCGCCCCTTCGGCGAGCGCGACGGCGCGCTGCTCGACCAGCTCGCCCGCCAGGCCGACCTGCTGATCGGCCGCCTGCGCGCCGAGGCCGCCCTGCAGGAGCTGGCGGCGACCCTCGAGGCGCGGGTCGTCGACCGCGAGGAGACGCTGCGCGGCCTCTCGGCGCACCTGATGCGCGCCGAGCAGGACGAGCGGCGGCGCATCGCCCGCATGCTCCACGACGATCTCCAGCAGCTCCTCTACGGCGTCCAGCTCCGCATGGTCACCATCCGCAAGCGGGCCGAGCAGGCGGAACGGACCGAGATCGCCGAGGCGGCGGCGGAAGCGTACGGCTGGCTGGCCGACGGCATCGAGGTCACCCGCCGGCTGAGCGTCGACCTCGTTCCGCCGGGGCTCGCGGAGGAGGGACTGGCGGCGACGTTCGCCTGGCTGGCGCGGCAGATGGAGGACATGCAGGGGCTGCGCGTCGAGCTGCGGGAGGCGGAGGACGTCGAGGTCGCCGACGAGGCGCTGCGCACGCTCGTCTTCCAGACCGTGCGCGAGCTGCTGTTCAACGTCGTCAAGCACGCCGGCACCGACCGCGCGGCGGTCGAGATGGAGCGCCGCGACGGGCGGCTGGTGGTGACCGTCATCGACGAGGGCGCCGGCTTCGAGGCCGAGGCGCTCGCCCCCTCCGCCGCCGGCTTCGGCCTGTTCAGCGCCCGCGAGCGCATCTCCATCTTCGGCGGCGAGCTGGAGGTGCACAGCGTGCCGGGCGACGGTACGCGGGTGACGATGTCGCTGCCGCTGCCGGAGCCGGCAAAGGACGGCGGCGCCGCCCCCGAGGGCGCCCGACACGCTACACTGGAGCCGTGACCGCGAGCGCCGCCGCCGCCCCGCCCGCCCACCCGGCGGGCCGCCCCGCGGTCCGTTCACGAGGGAGAGAGGTCCGATGAAGATCCAGAAGGTAGGTGTGCTCGGCTGCGGCCTGATGGGTGCCGGCATCGCCGAGGTGAGCGCCCGCGCCGGCTACGAAACGGTGGTGCGCGAGGTGAGCGAGAGCCTGCTCGACAAGGGGATGGGCCGCATCCATGGCTCGCTCGACCGGGCGGTGGAGAAGGGCAAGCTCGAGGCCGCCGAGCGCGACGCCGCGGCCGGCCGTTTGTCGGGAGTCGTGGAGCTCGCCGAGCTCGCCGGCTGCGACCTGGTGGTCGAGGCCATCGTCGAGAACGCGGACGAGAAGAAGAAGACGTTCGCCGCCGTCGACGCGGTGGTGGGGGAGGGGGCGATCTTCGCCTCGAACACCTCGTCGCTGACCATCACCCAGCTCGCCATGGCCACCTCGCGGCCCGAGCGCTTCGTCGGCCTCCACTTCTTCAACCCGGTGCCGGTGATGAAGCTGGTCGAGGTGGTGCGCACCCTCCTCACCGACGACGCGGTGTTCGACGACGCCTTCGAGTTCTGCCGCTCGCTGGGCAAGGAGCCGATCGCCTGCCGCGACAACTCCGGCTTCATCGTCAACCGCCTGCTGGTGCCCTACCTGCTCGACGCGGTGCGCGCCTTCGAGGAGGGGGTGGGCTCGGTCGAGGACATCGACAAGGGGATGAAGCTCGGTACCGGCCACCCGATGGGGCCTTTCACGCTGCTCGACTTCGTCGGCCTCGACACCACGCTCTACATCGCCGACATCATGTTCGACGAGTACCGCGAGAAGCGCTTCGCGCCGCCGCCGCTGCTCAAGCAGATGGTGCAGGCCGGCCGCCTGGGCCGCAAGAGCGGGCGCGGCTTCTACGACTATTCGCAGTAGCGGATGGTAGACTACGGGCCTCCCGGCCGGGGCCGAGCGCGTGCCGCCGGCCGGGAGGCGCCCACGAACCATGACGCCAGCCACCGCCCCGACATCCCGCATCGCCCCGACTCCCTGCAACCCCCCGGCGACCCCCGCATGACCCAGATGACTCTCGCCGAAGAGGGTCTCGACGTCATCTTCGGCACCCACGACGAGAACCTCCGCCGCATCGAGCGCGCCTTCGGCGTGCAGGTGACCGCCCGCGGCTCGGAGGTCCACGTCTCCGGCGACGACCCGGCGAGCGTCGAGGCGGTGCACCACCTGATGGCCGAGCTGTCGACGCTCGCCGCCTCCGGCTACCGGCTGCGCAACGTCGACGTGCAGACCGCCATCCGCGTCATCGCCGACGACCCGCAGGCGTCGCTGTCGGAGTTCTTCGCCCCGGACGGGCCGCTGGCCAGTGTGCGGCGGCTGATCCAGCCGCGGACCTTGAAGCAGCTCCTTTACCTCAAGGCGATGGAGGAGCACGACCTGGTGATCTCGATCGGCCCCGCCGGCACCGGCAAGACCTACCTGGCGGTGGCGATGGCGGCGGCGGCGCTGATGGAGAAGCGGGTGCGCCGCATCGTGCTGGCGCGGCCGGCGGTCGAGGCGGGCGAGAAGCTCGGCTTCCTGCCGGGCGACCTGGCGGAGAAGGTCAACCCCTACCTGCGGCCGCTCTACGACGCGCTCTACGACATCATCGGCTTCGAGAAGGTCGGGCGCATGCTCGAGCGCAACATCATCGAGGTGGCGCCGCTCGCCTTCATGCGCGGCCGCACGCTCAACGACAGCTTCGTCATCCTCGACGAGGCGCAGAACACGACGCCCGAGCAGATGAAGATGTTCGTCACCCGCATCGGCTACAGCTCGCGGGCGGTGATCAACGGCGACATCACCCAGGTCGACCTGCCGAAGGGCCTCGCCTCCGGGTTGCGCGAGGCCCTGGAGGTGCTGGCCGACGTGCCGGGGATCGCCTTCTTCCGCTTCGGTCAGGACGACGTCGTGCGCCACCCGCTGGTGCAGAAGATCGTCAACGCCTACGAGAACTTCGAGGAGCGCCGCGCCAACCCGCCCGCCGACGTCCCGGCCGAGGCGCTCTCGACCTAGAGCCTGCCGCGCCAGCGCTACGGCGCGGCCACCCTCATGGATCGCCACGACCCCGACCCCAGTCCCGCCGAGCGCCGCCGGCCTCGGCAGCCCGGCTCCGGCGGCAACGGCGCGCCGGGGAGCGGCCCGCGCCCGGCGGAGGACCGCGGGCACTCGCTCGACGACACCGGCCGCCAGCGCGCCTCCCGCCGCCGCGGCGACCCCGAGGAGCGCTCCGACCGCCTGTTGCGCGGCCTCCAGGAGCGTTGGTCGGAGCTGCTCGACCGGCCGCTCGTCTGGCTGATCGTCTTCCTCGTCGTCGGCGCCTGGGGAATGACCCCGGGCGGCTTCTTCCTGCGCCCCGAGATCCAGCCCGACTCGATCGCGCCGCGCGACTTCCTCGCCC
>CAZLBJ010000204.1:0-6168 GCA_964557755.1 uncultured Thermoanaerobaculia bacterium | reverse complement strand
GACGCCGTAATGCAGCGCTGATCTGCATCCTGCGGTACAATCCCCCGCAATCCAGCCATGACCGCCTCGCACCTGTCGCCGGAGTTGCTCCGCCTGGTGTTGGAGGGGGAGCTGCCACCCAAGTCGCTGGCGCGGCTCGCCCTGCTGCACGTCACCGAGCTGTGCCCGGAGTGCCGCCGCGCCTGGGAGAGCTTCAAGGCCAGCCCACCCGCCGCCGCCGGGGAGCTCGAGGCACCCGCCGCCGAGGCGCCCGCGCCGCCGCCCCCCGGCCGCTACGACGAAGCCTTCGCCCGCGCCGCCGCCGTCTTCGCCGCCCACGCCGGGCACCGCGCACCGGGCGACGCGCCCGCCGGCTCCCCGGACGCCCCGCCCGCCGCCCTCGTCGAGGAGCTGCTCGCCCTGCCCGCCGCCGAGCGCCTGTGCCGCGTCGAGGCGCCCCAGTCGCGCTTCCGCGGGCGCGGCCTCGTCGAGGCGCTGCTCGAGGCCAGCTTCGCCCACCGCCGCCGCGACCCGGCCGAGGCGCGCGAGCGGGCCGCGCTCGCCGCCGCCGTGCTGGAGGCCACGCCCGGGGCGCGGGCCGCCGCCGGCGAGGAGGCGCCGGAGTGGGCGCAGGCGCTGTCGGTGCGCGCCCTCGCCTACACCGCCAACGCCGACCGCTGCGCCGGCGACCTCGCCGCCGCCGACTCGCTGCTGCGCCACGTGCGCGCCCGCCTCGCCCGCTTCCCTCTCAACGACGCCGCCCTCCATGCCGAGGTGTCGAGCCTCGAGGCGTCGCTGCGGCTCGACCAGCGCCGGCTGCCGGAGGCCGAGGCGCTGCTCGACCGCGCCGTCCTCCTCTACCGCGAGGCCGGCGAGCCGCGCCAGGTCGCCAAGGTGTGCATCCAGCAGGGCGCCGTCCACCGCCTGCGCAGCGAGCTCGACGAGGCCGCCGGGCGCCTGCGCGAGGCGCTGCGCCTGCTCGCCGGCGACGCCGGCGACGACGCCCTGCGCCGCGACGCGGTGGTCAACCTCGCGCTCGTCCTCTGCGACGCCGACCAGCCCGCCGCCGCCCGCGACCTCTTGGAGGACCACCGGCCGCTGATCGCCGCCGACGCCGACGAGTGGATGCGGCTGCGCTGCCGCTGGGTCGAGGGAAGGGTCGCCCTGGCGCTGGGCGAGAGCTCCGGCGCCGCCGACGCGCTGGCCGAGGTGCGCCGCGGCTTCCTGCACCGCGGCGAGGCGTTCAACGCCGCCCTGGTCGGACTCGACCTCGCCATGCTCCACCTCGCCGCCGGCCGCGGCGCCGACGTGCGCCACCTCGCCGCCGAGATGGCGCCGGTCTTCCTGCGGCTGGAGGTCGAGCCGCCGGCGGCCGCCTCGCTGGTGCTGTTCCAGCGCGCCGCCGCCGCCGAGGAGCTCACGCTCGAGGCCGTGCGCCGCCTGCGCCGCCAGCTCCTCGCCGCCCGCCGCGCCGCCTCCCCCGCCGGCGCCGAGCCGTTCTGACCTCCCGGCCCCCGCCGGGCCGGGGCCGCGCGCGGTGCCCGCCGCCCCCCTGCCGACAGCCGTCGCGGGTGAGCTAGAATGCCCCGTCGGCAGCCCCGCGGTGCCCCACGTCACCGTATCCCTCCGCCTCAACCGCCTGCGAGCACGCGAAAGCCACCCCAGCCCATGACCGTCACCGACACCCAGCCCCGCGTCGAGTACCAGCTCTCCGGATGGGACCTCTCGGAGCTCCTGCCGGAACCCAGCGAGGAGGTCATCGCCGCCCGCCTCGCCGAGCTGGAACAGGCGGTGGCGCACTTCGAGGGCCGGCGCCGCGAGCTGGCGCCCGCCATGGACCGCCAGCACTTCCTCGCCGTCCTCGACGAGTACGAGGCGCTGCACGACCTGCTCGACCGGCTGATGGGCTACGGCTCGCTGTGGTTCGCGCAGGACACGCAGTCGCGCACCGCGCAGAGCTACCGCAACCGCATGGAGCAGGCGGTCACCGGCTACTACAACCGCATCCTGTTCTTCGAGCTGTGGTGGAAGTCGCTCGACGACGCCGAGGCCGACTCGCTGCTGCCCGACGCCGACGGCGACCCGCACCGCGCCGACCACCGCCACTTCCTGCTCGACCTGCGCCGCTCGAAGCCGTTCACGCTGACCGAGTCGGCCGAGCAGCTCATCAACGTCAAGGACTCGAACGGCATCGGCGCCGTCCTCACCCTGTACTCGATGCTCACCAACCGCCTGGAGTTCCACCTCGAGGTGGACGGCGAGCGGCAGACGCTGACCCGCGACTCGCTGATGAGCTACGCCTTCTCGCGCCGCCCGGAGCTGCGCGAGGCGGCCTACCGCGAGCTCTACCGGGTGTACGAGAACGAGGCCACGGTGCTCGGCCAGATCTACGACAACCGGGTGCGCGACTGGCACGGCGAGTTCGTCGAGCTGCGCGGCTACCCCTCCCCCATCGCCGTCCGCAACGTCGCCAACGACGTGCCCGACGAGGCGGTGGAGGTGCTGCTCGCGGTCACCGCCGACAACGCCGAGCTGTTCCGCCGTTACTTCCGGCTCAAGGCGCGCTGGCTGGGGATGGAGAAGCTGCGCCGCTACGACATCTACGCGCCGCTCGCCACCTCCGACCGCGAGATCGCCTACCCGGACGCCGCCGCCTCGGTGCTGGAGACCTTCGGCCGCTTCCACCCGGAGTTCTCGCGCCAGGCCGAGCGCGTGTTCGCCGAGCGCCACATCGACAGCGAGATCCGGCGCGGCAAGCGCGGCGGCGCCTTCTGCTCGACGATCGGCCCGCGCTACACGCCGTGGGTGCTGATCAACTACACCGGCCGCGTGCGCGACGTCGCCACCCTCGCCCACGAGCTCGGCCACGCGGTGCACAGCATGCTCGCCGAGGGGCACTCGGGGCTCACCCAGCACCCGTCGCTGCCGCTCGCCGAAACGGCGTCGGTGTTCGCCGAGATGCTGATGACCGACCGCCTGCTGTCGGAGGAGAGCGACCCGCTCGCCCGCCGCGAGCTGCTGGTCGCCGCGGTCGACGACGTCTACGCCACCGTGCTGCGCCAGGCCTACTTCGTGCGCTTCGAGCTCGACGCCCACCGCGCCATCCTCGACGGCCGCTCGGTGGACGAGATCAGCGACGTCTACATGGCCAACCTGCGCGAGCAGTTCGGCGACTCGGTCGAGCTGGCGCCGGAGTTCCAGTACGAGTGGCTGTCGATCCCGCACATCTTCCACACGCCGTTCTACTGCTACGCCTACAGCTTCGGCCAGCTCCTGGTGCTCGCCCTCTACCGCCGCTTCCAGGAGCAGGGCGAAGCGTTCAAGCCGGGCTATCTCAAGCTCCTCTCCTACGGCGGCGCGGCGCGGCCGCAGGAAATCCTGAGCGAGGTGGGGATCGACATCACCGAGCCGGGCTTCTGGCAGGGCGGCTTCGAGGTGGTCGAGCACCGCATCGAGGAGCTCGAGGCGCTCGGCGTCGGCCCGAACCAGGGCGGCCAGACCGCCGGCCCCTACCGCCCGTAGCCCGCCGCCGTGCCCTCCTCCACCGCGTGGCCGCGCCGCCTCGCCTTCCTGTTCGTCGGTACGCTGGTGCTGTGGTACCTCGCCCACTTCGCGCTGAACGCGCTGCTGCTCGCCACCGCGCCCGACCTGCCGGCCGCCTGGTCGCGCGCCGCCGACCTGGCGCTGGTGGCGTTGTGTGCGCTGGTGGCGGGGGGGGTGCTGCGGCGGCTCGAGCGGCCGTCGTGAGCGCCGCGCCGTGAGCCGCCGCCTGGCCCGCCTGCAGGCAGCCGCCGCGTGGACCGCCGGCGCCTGTGCGCTGGCCGGCTTCCTGACCAGCGTCGGCGCCTCGCCGCTGCCCGCTGGGCCGGCCTGGCTGGCCTGGGTCGGCCACCCGCTGCTCGCCGCGCTGGGGGCGGCGGGCGCCGTGGCCGGCGCCCTGCGCGGCCGCGAGTTCGACCGCTGGCGCTGGGAGATGGTCGCCGACCCGAGGATCACCAGCGGCGAGCGCGAGGAGGCGCACAAGGAGGCCGAGCGCCGCCGCCGCCACGCCGCCACCGCCTTCCTCGCCGCGCCGGTGTTCGCCGGCTACTGGCTCGTCTACCAGCTCGCCGGCGGCCTCGCCACCTGGCTGCTGCCGGCCTCGGCCCTGCTCGGCTACGCGCTCGGCTTCCTCGGCGCCAGCCGCTGGGTGCCGGAGGAGAAGGGGCTCTAGCCGGCCTCGGCCGCTGGCGCTTCTTCCGGGGCTTCCTCGGCGGCCGGCTCGGCCGCCGGCTCGGTGATCGTCAGGCGGCGGTTCGCGGCCGGCGCCTCGACCACCTGGCGCTCGCCCGACGGCCACTCCACCACCACCCGGTCGACGCCCTCGGCGTCGCCGAGGCCGAAGTAGAGCGGCAGCGAGCTCTGCGACAGGTAGCCCGACTTGCCGTCGTGGAGGGCGAGCTGCGACATACCGCCGGCGGTCACCGTCACGCGGGCGCCCAGGCCGTCGCGGTTCGAGCGCGTGCCCACCAGCTCGACCTCCAGCCAGCGCACCGGCCGCCGTTCCGACAGGTCGCTGACCAGCACCTGCGGCCGGCTGTTGAACTCGTTGGTGACGACGTCGAGGTCGCCGTCGCCGTCGAGGTCGAAGACCACCGAGGAGCGGCTGCCCTCGGCGGCCATCACCGTCAGCGGACCGTGCTGGCCGCGGCACAGCGGGTGCGGCCCCGAGGCGTCCGAGGAGGCGGCGCCGAGCGCCTCCCAGGTCCAGCGCAGGTCGGCGCCCGCCGGCTCGCCCTCGGCGGCCGCCGGCTCGCCTTCGCCCGGCGCCTGGTGGTGGCCGTTCGCCATCTGCGCCGCCGCCTCGTCCGCGCCCCCGCCCGCTTCGCTCTCACCCTCCTTCGCCGGCGGGCAGTCGAGGTCGAACCAGGCCCGCGTCATCGGCCCCTCGCGCGGCTCGACGCCGAGGATGAACTCGGCGTCCCGGAAGGTCTCGCCGCGGTCGTTGAGCAGCACCGAGTTGACGCCGTAGCGGAAGGGGAAGTTCATGCTGGCGGTGATGAACAGGTCCTCCCAGCCGTCGGCGTTGAGGTCCTCCGCCGAGACGCCCCACGGCCAGTAGTTCTCGGCCCCCACGGCGTCGGAGACCTCGCGGAAGCCGTCGTCGGTGCGCTGGTAGAAGGCGTTGCCGAGGATGTTGTCCTCGAGGCCCATCAGCACGACGTCGCCGCGGCGGGTGCGCGTCTTCTCCTTCTCGCGTTCCGGCCCCACCTCCTCGATCATGTCCGAGTGCATGTCGGTGACGAAGAGGTCGAGCCGGCCGTCGCGGTTCCAGTCGAGGACCTGGACGCCCATCGAGCCCGGCGGCGTGCGCGGGAACCACTTGTCGGTGCGGTCGACGAAGAACTCGCCGCGCACGTTCTCGTAGTAGTGGTCGCTGCCCTGCATGTCGAGGAGGTAGACGTCCGGCCAGCCGTCGTCGTTGAAGTCGGCCGCCGCCGCGTCGCCGCTCCACGAACGGTCGACCAGCAGCGCCTTCTCGGTGACGTCCTCGAAGCGGCCGCCGCCCGTGTTGCGGTAGAGGACGCTCGGCTCGGAGAGCGTCGGATCGCTGTGCGCCTGGAAGGCGTTGACGCGGCCCACCCAGTAGCCGCCGCGGCCCTGTTCGTCCACCGTGTAGCGGCCGACGTTGACCAGCAGCAGGTCGAGCCGGCCGTCGCGGTCGTAGTCGAAGAAGGTCGCCGCCGAGGAGTGGCCGACGTAGGCGAGGCCGGCCTCGGCGGTGACGTCCGTGAAGCGGCCCTCGCCGTCGTTGCGGAAGAGGACGTTGCCGTGGCGCACGGTGGTGACGTAGAGGTCGGGGTCGCCGTCGTTGTCGACGTCGGCGAAGGAGGCGGCGACGCTCACCCGGTCGGCGAGACCGACGCCGGCCTTCCCGGTGACGTCCTCGAAGCGGCCGCCGCCGAGGTTGCGCCACAGCTCGTTGCCGCCGAGCTGGCTGGTGAAGTAGAGGTCGGTGCGCCCGTCGCCGTCGACGTCGGCGGCTGCGACGCCGTTGCCGTGGTCGTAGTGCACCAGCTTGTACTCCTTGCCGGCGTCGTCGACGATCTGGTGGACGAAGGTGATGCCGGTCTCCGGCAGGCGGTCGGTCAGCCGGAATCCCGGCTCCACCCCATGGCGCTCGAGGGCCAGCTTCTCTCGCTGGGCGCG
>CAZLBJ010000203.1:0-2654 GCA_964557755.1 uncultured Thermoanaerobaculia bacterium | reverse complement strand
CGCCCGCGACGCGGTGGGCGACGACTTCCCGCGGCGCTTCCCGACGGTGTTCGCGGCGGCGGTGGCGGCGGGCGTCGACCCGCGCCGCGAGCCGCTGCCGGTGACGCCCGCGGCGCACTACCACATGGGCGGCATCGAGGTGGACGCTCGCGGGCGGAGCTCGCTGCCTGGCCTGTGGGCCTGCGGCGAGGCGGCCTCGACCGGCGCCCACGGCGCCAACCGCCTGGCCTCCAACTCACTGCTCGAGGCGCTGGTCTTCGGTGCCCGCGTGGCGGACGACCTGAAGGGCCGATTGGCCGGCCTGCCCGGCACGGGCGCGGCGGCACTGGCGCGGCTGCGGGTGGCGGGCAAGCCGCTTCGGGAGCCGGCGGCTCGTCCGGATCGCTGGCACGAGCCGTTCGCGGCGGCAGAGGCCGACGTCAACGGCTCGGCGAAAGGAGAGATGGGCCGTGCGGTGAGGCGCGCGGCCTCCAAGCCACCGACGAGCCCTGAGGAGCCGGCGGAGCCGGCGTCTCGAAGGGCGGGGCTCGATCTGCGTGAGCGCCTCCAGGCGCTGATGTGGCGACGGGTGGGGCTGCTGCGCGACGGCGCCGGCCTCGCCGCGGCGCTCGACGAGCTGGCGGCGCTCGGCGCTGAGCTGGATGCGGCGGCCGCCGAGGCCGAAGCGCACGGCAGCCACGCCGAGCGGGTGCAGCTGCACGAGACCCGCAACCTCCTCACCGCCGGCCGCCTGGTCGGCACCGCCGCCCTGGCGCGCCGCGAGAGCCGCGGCGCCCATTTCCGCGAGGACCACCCGGCCGAGGACCCCGCCCGGCGCCACCGCCTGCGCGCCTGGCTGGACGCCGCCGGGCGGCCGCAGGCCGGTGACCCGATCCCGGTGGCGGAGCGCGAGCCCGTCACGCAGCCGCTTCCCGCGGCCTCTCTTCCCTTCGCCGATCTGTTCGGTCCGGGGGACCAGGCGGTCCGTCGTGCGCCGATCGCGACGGCCGCTCGGCACTCCGTCCAGGTCGTTCCCGGGGGCGGGCGATGAAGCGCACCCCCGCCGCCGACCCCGCCGTCGTCGCCGACCTGCCGCCGCTGCCGCGTCTGCTCTACGAGCCGCTGGTGCGCGCGGCGCTGGTCGAGGACCTGGGGCGCGCCGGCGACGTCACCACCGACGCGGTGGTGCCGGCGGGGCTGGGCGCCGAGGCGGTGGTCGTCGCCCGCGCCGCCGGCCGCGTGGCGGGGCTCGAGGTGGCGGCGTCCGCCTTCCACCTGCTCGACGCCTCGCTGGTGCTCGAGCCGATGGCGCAGGACGGCGACGACGTCGAGGCGGGGGACGTGCTGCTGCGCGTCTCCGGCGCCGCGCGCTCGATCCTCACCGCCGAGCGGGTGGCGCTCAACTTCCTCGGCCACCTGAGCGGCATCGCCACCGCCACCCGCGACGTGGCGCGCGCCGTGGCCGCCGCCAACCCGCGGGCGCGGGTGGTGGAGACGCGCAAGACGACGCCGGGGCTGCGCGCGCTCGAAAAGCACGCCGTGCGCGCCGGCGGCGGCGCCAACCACCGCTTCGGCCTCGACGACGCGGTGCTGATCAAGGACAACCACGTGGCGCTGGCGGCGGCGGCCGCGCGGGCGGCGGGGGAGGGCGGCGGCGGCGTCGCGGCGGCGGTGCGCGCGGCAAGGGCGCGGGTCGGCCACCTGGTCAAGGTGGAGGTCGAGGTGGACGACCTCGACCAGCTCGAGGAGGCGCTGGCCGAGGGCGTCGACGCGGTGCTGCTCGACAACATGGACCCCGCCACCCTGCGCCGCGCCGTCGAGATCGTCGCCGGCCGCGCCGTCACCGAGGCCTCCGGCGGCATCACCCCCGACACCGCCCCCGCCATCGCCGCCACCGGCGTCGACCTCCTCTCGATCGGCTGGCTGACCCACTCGGTGAGGAGCCTCGACGTAGCGCTCGACGTCGTCACCCGTCGCTGACCGAGGAAAGGGGCGCCGGCGCCTGGCGCGTTATGCTCATGGAATGAGCGAGACCCTGGTCCACATCGGCGGCGCCGTCCCCCGCGACCCCGCCGCGACGTCCATACCTGCGCGCCGGGCGCGGCCGGAGTGGCTGCGCATCAAGCTGGCGACGCCGGCCGAGTACCACAAGGTGAGGAAGCTGGTCGACGGGCTTCACCTCAACACCGTCTGCCAGGAGGCGCGCTGCCCGAACATCTACGAGTGCTGGGGGCAGCACGGCACCGCGACGTTCATGATCCTCGGCGACACCTGCACCCGCCGCTGCGGCTTCTGCGCCGTCACCTCCGGCCGCCCGCCGGCCGGCCCCGACCCCGACGAGCCGCGCCACGTGGCCGAGGCGGTGGCGGCGATGGACCTGCGCCACGCGGTGATCACCTCGGTCGACCGCGACGACCTGCCGGACGGCGGCGCCCGCCACTGGGCGGCGGTGATCGAGGCGGTGCACGCCCTGCGTCCCGACTGCGCCGTGGAGGTGCTGACCCCGGACTTCCGCGGCGTCGGCGACGCCCTCGACGTCGTCCTCCGCGCCCGCCCGGCGGTCTTCTCCCACAACATGGAGACGGTGCCGCGCATCTACCGCAAGGCGCGGCCCGGCAGCCGCTACGACCGCAGCCTCGCCCTCCTCGCCGAGGCCGCCCGCCGCCGCGACGCCG
>CAZLBJ010000202.1:0-3471 GCA_964557755.1 uncultured Thermoanaerobaculia bacterium | reverse complement strand
TTCACCGTCGACACGGTGCGCGCCGACCGCCTCAACACCTACGGCTACGCGGCGCGCCAGACCAGCCCGCGGCTCGACCGCATGCTCGCCGACGGCGTGGTGTTCGACAACGCCAGCGCGCCGCGCTCGCTCACCTGGCCGTCGCTGACCAGCATCCTCACCGGCCTCTACCCGAGCGGCCACGGCGCGCTCGAGAACGGCTGGCAGCCCGCTCCCGACCTCGACACGCTGGCCACGCGCCTGAAGCAGGCGGGCTACGTCACCGGCGCCTTCCTCGGCAACATGTGCGGCGCCGGGCTGGCGGGCTTCGACGCCTACTCGTGCACCGCCGGCCAGGACGGCAAGGTGGTGCAGCGCTCGGTCGAGTGGCTGCGGTCGCTCGACGGGCAGCAGCCGTTCTTCCTATGGATCCACCTGTTCGCGGCGCACGGCCCCTACTACAACGGCGGCGACCGGGCGAACCGCCTCGACCCGGGCTACCAGGGCCTCTTGGGGCCGAAGAAGTGGCGCCTCGACCGCGTCATGGTCGAGGAGCTGGAGCTCACCCCGGAGGACGTCGAGCACCTCGACGCGCTGTACGACGCGGCGATCATCGGCACCGACCGCATCGCCACCGGCTTCCTCGACGCCCTGCCGCACCTGTCGCCGCCGGAGGAGACGCTGCTCGTCTTCGCCTCCGACCACGGCGAGGACCTCTACGACCACAACGGCTACCTCTACCACGCCTGCTCGGTGTACCAGTCGTCGCTGCACGTGCCGCTCGGCCTGGTGGCGCCCGGCCTGGTGCCGGCCGGCGCCCGCGTGCCGCAGACGGTGGAGCTGGTGGACGTGGCGCCGACGGTGCTCGAGCTGCTCGGCCTCGAGCCGCCGGCCGACGTCCACGGCGTGTCGCTGGTGCCGTACCTCGAGCGCCGCGGCGGCGGCGGCGGCGCCGGCCGCCCCGCCTTCACCGAGTACGGCGAGACGCCGATCCACACCGTGTGGAGCGACGGCTGGAAGCTGGTGCTCAACCCGGAGGGCCTGAGCCCCTACTGCATGGCCGAAGCGCCCGAGGGGCACTACCCGATCGCCGAGATCGAGCTCTACGACCTGGCGGCCGACCCGCTCGAGCAGCGCAACCTGGCGGCCGAGGAGCCGGCCCGCGTGGCACGCCTGGGGCGGCTCGTCGGCGAGCGCTTCTCCGCCCTCAGCCGCCGCGAGGGCAGCGGCGAGCTCTCCGACGAGCTGCGCGAGCAGCTCCGCTCGCTCGGCTACGTCGCCAACTGAGGAAGAGGCGGGCGGCGGAAAGCGTTGACAGCCCCGGGGCCGCTGTGTACGATTACGGTCCTTCTGCGGGCTGGGAGGTTAGCTCAGCTGGCAGAGCACCTGCTTTACACGCAGGGGGTCGCGGGTTCGAGTCCCTCACCTCCCACCATCCGCGCGGGAAGTCGGCGCGCGGAGCCCGGATAAGCAAGCAGCGACGAAAACGGGGTCGTAGTTCAGTTGGTTAGAACGCCGGCCTGTCACGCCGGAGGTCGCGGGTTCGAGTCCCGTCGGCCCCGCCATCCTTGGCGCCCGCCCTTTCGTCGGAACGTGGACCGAAGCGGCGGCACGCCGCGTTCGCAGTTGACCAGCCAGACCGAGGCAGACCGTCATGCGCGACAAGATCAAGCTCGTCTCCAGCGCCGGGACCGGGTACTTCTACACCACCACGAAGAACAAGAAGCTCTCCACCGAGAAGCTGCGGCTGAAGAAGTACGACCCGAAGGTCCGCAAGCACGTGGAGTTCGTGGAAGAGAAGCTCCGCTAGGCCCGCCTACCGGCGCCCCTCGCCGGCACCGCTTTCGCAGGGCCTTTCCCGGGCGGAGCCACGCACCATCCACGGCGGCCGCCGCCGCCGTATCCGGCCAGCCCTCACCCACCCAGGACAGCGGAAAGGAACCGACCCTCGATGCATGAGCTTCCCCCCCTGCCGTACGACTTCGCCGCGCTCGAGCCGCACATCGACGCGAAGACGATGGAGATCCACCACGACAAGCACCACCAGGCGTACGTCAACAAGCTGAACGACGCCCTGGAGGGGCACGACGACCTGGCCGCCAAGAGCGTCGAGGACCTGCTGCGCGGCATCGACCGGGTGCCCGAGTCGATCCGCAGCGCGGTGCGCAACCACGGCGGCGGCCACGCCAACCACAGCCTGTTCTGGACGGTGATGAGCGCCGGCGGCGGCGGTACCCCGAGCGGCGACCTGGCGAGCGCCATCGACGGCGCCTTCGGCGGCTTCGACGCCTTCAAGAAGAAGCTCTCCGACGCCGCGGCCGGCCAGTTCGGCTCCGGCTGGGGCTGGCTGGTGGTCGACGGCGGCGAGCTGTCGGTCGTCGCGCGGCCGAACCAGGACAGCCCGCTGATGGAGGGCAAGACGCCGATCCTCGGCGTCGACGTGTGGGAGCACGCCTACTACCTGAAGTACCAGAACCGGCGCCCGGACTACCTCCAGGCGTGGTGGAACGTGGTCGACTGGGACGCCGTCGACCGCCGCTTCCGCGACGCCGCGCGCTGAGCCGGCACGGCCCCTTCCAGCGGCACCGCCGCGGGTCCCGCCCTCCCGGAGCGCGGGATCCGCGGTGCTTCCCCCTTCCGGCACGGGTTTTCTGAGACGGGCTAAAAGTTGGATATTCATAAGTTTGCACGTGTCTGCTCACCCCCTGCGCGAACCACTGCCCACCTGGAGTAGGATTCTCAAGGAAAATTCAAGCCTGCCTCCCCTACACTCGCCGTCGTTGACGAACCGCAAGCCGAGGGAGGTTTCTATGGTCCACGCAACGATCGAAGGCAATGGCCACGACGGCAACGGCCGGTTGAACGGCGGTCTGCACGGCGGCCACCACAACGGCAACGGAGACGGACGCCAGATGACGAAGGTGTTCAAGGCCCTCTCCGACGGCACGAGGCAGGAGATCCTGCGCCTGCTGGAGTCGCACCAGCGCACCGTGGGGGAGATCGTCGGCAACTTCAAGCTCTCGCAGCCGACCCTCTCGCGCCACCTGTCGGTGCTCAAGGAGGCCGACCTGGTGCTCGACAGGCGGCAGGGGCAGAACGTCATCTACAGCTTGAACGACGAGGCGCTCAGCACCTCCATGCGCGCGTTCTTCGGCCAGTTCCGAAGCTGCCAGGAGGCGCTCCGCTAGAGCGCTTCTCGTCGGGAGGGTCTCCGGCCGAGAGATCGGACCCGGATCCAGTTCCGCCGTCTGGTCATCGGTGCCTGCGGCGGGTATACTTCGCACCGGTTGCGCCAACCCGGCGGGCTCGGGTTGGCGTTGTCTTTGTGGCGGTGTAGCTCAGCTGGTTAGAGCGAACGACTCATAATCGTTAGGTCAGGGGTTCGAGTCCCCTCACCGCCACCAGCTCTCGTTGGTCCCAAAAAAAGAAGGACTGGTTGAACGTCCACGTCAACGGCGACTTCGACCCCTCGGCGAAGGGGGGTGCGGTGGA
>CAZLBJ010000201.1:0-4616 GCA_964557755.1 uncultured Thermoanaerobaculia bacterium | reverse complement strand
CCGCGGAGCCCGGCGAGCCGCTGGAGCTCGACTGGCGGCCGCTGGTCGAGGGCCTGCTCGCCGACCTGCGCCGCGGCGCCGCGACCGGCACCGTGGCGGCCCGCTTCCACAACGCCCTGATCGCCGCCGTCGCCGCCGTCGCCCGGCGCCTGGCGGTACCGCGCGTCGCCCTCACCGGCGGCTGCTTCCAGAACCGCGTCCTCACCGAGGGCGCCGCCCGCCGCCTCGCCGCCGACGGCTTCGAGGTCCTCCTCCACCGCCGCGTGCCGGCCAACGACGGCGGCATCGCCTTCGGCCAGGCGGCGGTGGCGGCGGCACGGCTGGCCCGGACCCCGTAGAGAAAGGAGCCGCCCATGTGTCTCGGAGTGCCCGGAAAGCTGGTGAGCATCCAGTCCGACCCCCTGGGGATGACCATGGGGCGGGTGAGCTTCGCCGGCATCGTCAAGCAGGTCTGCCTGGCCTACACGCCGGACGTCGAGGTCGGCGACTACGTGGTGGTGCACGTCGGCTTCGCCATCGCCAAGATCGACGAGGCGCAGGCGGCGGAAGTGTTCCGCTACCTCGAGGAGATGGGCGAGCTCGGCGAGCTGGAGGTGCCGCAACCGGCCGCCGAGCCCGGCGTCCACGCCTTCGAGAAGGTGGCGCCGTGAGGTACGTCGACGAGTACCGCGACGCCGGCGACGCCGGCAAGCTGCTCGCCCTGCTGCGGCGCCGGGCGCGCCGCCCGTGGACGCTGATGGAGATCTGCGGCGGCCAGACCCACACGCTGATCAGGTCGGGCATCGACCGCATGCTGCCGGACGAGGTGACGCTGGTGCACGGCCCCGGCTGCCCGGTGTGCGTGACGCCGGTCGAGATGATCGACCGCGCGGTCGCCATCGCCCGCCGCCCGGAGGTGATCTTCACCTCCTTCGGCGACATGCTGCGGGTGCCGGGCAGCGAGAGCGACCTGCTGACCGTCAAGTCGGCGGGCGGCGACGTGCGCATGGTGTACTCGCCGCTCGACGCCGTCACCCTGGCGCAGCGCAACCCGGACCGCCAGGTGGTGTTCTTCGCGGTCGGCTTCGAGACCACGGCGCCGGCCAACGCCATGGCGGTGTGGCGGGCCTGCGAGCTCGGCCTCGACAACTTCTCGATCCTCTGCTCGCACGTCCTGGTGCCGCCGGCGATGGACGCCATCCTCTCCTCGCCCGAGAACCGCGTACAGGCCTTCCTCGCCGCCGGCCACGTCTGCGCGGTGATGGGCTACCACGAGTACGAGCCGCTGGCCGAGCGCCACCGGGTGCCGATCGTCGTCACCGGCTTCGAGCCGCTCGACCTGCTGCAGGGCATCCTGATGGCGGTGACGGCGCTCGAGGAGGGGCGCTGGGGAGTCGAGAACCAGTACGTGCGCTCGGTGACCCGCGCCGGGCTGACCCCGGCGCAGCAACGCATCCAGGAGGTCTTCGTGGTCGCCGACCGGCCGTGGCGCGGCATCGGCGAGATCCCCGCCTCCGGGCTGCGCCTGCACGACGCCTTCGCCGACTTCGACGCCGAGCTCCGCTTCGAGGTCGCCGGCATCCACGCCGCCGAGGACGCCGAGTGCGCCGCCGGCGCGGTGCTGCAGGGCCTCGTGAAGCCCCACCAGTGCTCCGCCTTCGGCGACCGCTGTACGCCGGAGCACCCGCTGGGCGCGCCGATGGTCTCCACCGAAGGCGCCTGCGCCGCCTACTACGCGTACGGGAGGGCGTGATGACGACCGCGACCATCCAGCCGAGCGCCGGCCTCGCCGCCGGGCCGCGATGCCCGCTGCCGAAGTTCGAGCACGAGACGGTGCAGATGGCGCACGGCGGCGGCGGCCGCCTGTCGCAGGCGCTGATCGAGGGCGTCTTCCTCGACGCCTTCCGCAACCCGGCGCTCGAGGTGCTGCACGACGGCGCGGTGCTCCCCCTCTACGGCGCGACGGCCACCGCCGAGGCGCCCCGGCTGGCCTTCTCCACCGACTCCTTCGTCGTCCGGCCGCTGGTCTTCCCCGGCGGCGACATCGGCTCGCTGGCAGTGCACGGCACGGTGAACGACCTCGCCATGTGCGGCGCCCGGCCGCTGGCGCTGTCGAGCGCCTGGATCGTCGAGGAGGGCTTCCCGATGGCCGACCTGCGGCGCCTGGTCGACTCGATGCGGCGGGCGGCGGCCGGCGCCGGCGTACCGATCGTCACCGGCGACACCCAGGTGCTCGACCGCGGCAAGGGCGACGGCGTCTACCTCAACCCCGCCGGCGTCGGCCTGGTGCCGGCGGGCGTCGAGGTGGCGCCGCGGCGGGCGCGGCCGGGCGACGTGGGGCTGGTCTCCGGCGAGCTGGCGGTGCACGGCATCGCCATCATGTCGGTGCGCGAGGGTCTCGAGTTCGACACCGTGCTGGAGAGCGACTCGGCGGCGCTGCACGGCCTGGTGGCGGAGGTGATGGCGGCGGCCGGGCCGCACCTGCACGTGCTGCGCGACCCGACGCGCGGCGGCGTCGCCAGCGCGCTCAACGAGATCGCCGCCCAGGCGCGGGTCGGCTTCCGCCTGCGCGAGGCGGCGCTGCCGGTGGCCGAGGCGGTGCGCGGCGCCTGCGAGATCCTCGGCTTCGACCCGCTGTACGTCGCCAACGAGGGCAAGTGCCTGGCGATCGTCGCCCCGGAGGCCGCCGACGCCGCCCTCGCCGCCATGCGCCGCCACCCGCTGGGCGCCGACGCGGCGCTGATCGGCGAAGTCGTCGCCGCCCACCCCGGCCGCGTCGTCCTCGAGAGCCGCATCGGCGGCGAGCGCGTGGTCGACATGCTCAGCGGCGAGCAGCTTCCCAGGATCTGTTGAGGGCACCGTCTGCGCACGCCTCGCGGCGTTGCGGCTCCTAGACAGGGTCCCGGCCCTGCCGTCGTCTCCGCGCCTTGCGAGGCGCACGCAGCCGGCGCCCTGGAATTGGTTGGTAGGATCGGCGCTCGACGCCGCGGGTACCGATCCATCCCCTGCCTGGAGACCTCCGCCTGATGAAGACGCTGCGCAGCTACGTGTACGGGAAGTGGCACGAGGCCGACTCGGGGTTCGTGCCGCTGGTGAACCCTGCCACCGAGGAGGAGGTGGCGCGGGTGTCGTCGGCCGGGGTGGACTTCGGGCGGGTGCTCGAGCACGCGCGGACCGCAGGCGGCCCGGCGCTGCGGGCGCTGTCTTTCGTCGAGCGCGCCAACCTGGTCAAGGGGACGTCGGGGGTGCTGCGCGAGCACCGCGACGAGCTGCTCGAGCTGTCGCGGCTCAACACCGGCACCACGAAGCCCAGCGGCGCCTTCGACGTCGACGGCGCCAGCGGCACCCTGGCCTGGTACGCCGGCTGGGGGCGGCGGCTGGGCGACAACCCGCTGCTCGCCGACGGCGACGGCGTCCAGCTCGCCCGCGGCCCCGGCTTCTGGGGCCAGCACGTCCTGGTGCCGCGGCGCGGCGTGGCGGTGCACGTCAACGCCTTCAACTTTCCGGTGTGGGGCTTCGCCGAGAAGGCGGCCTGTGCGCTGCTCGCCGGCATGCCGATGGTCACCAAGCCGGCCACCGCCACCGCCATGGTGGCCGCGCGGGCGGTGGAGATCGTCATCGAGGCCGGCGTCCTCCCCGAGGGTGCGCTGCAGCTCGTCTGCGGCTCGACCGGCGACCTCCTCGACCGCCTCGGCGAGCTCGACGTCCTCGCCTTCACGGGCTCGGCCGACACCGCCGCTTCCCTGCGTGACCGCGACAACCTGCGCCGCGCCAACACGCGCATCAACGTCGAGGCCGACTCGCTGAACGCCGCCGTGCTGGCGCCCGGCACCGGCGGCGCGGCGCGCGAGCTGTTCTTCACCGACGTGGTGCGCGAGATGACCCAGAAGACGGGCCAGAAGTGCACCGCGGTGCGCCGCGTGCTGGTGCCGGTAGACGAGCTCGACGCGGTGCAGGAAGCGCTCGCCGGCCGCCTCGCCGAGGTGGTGACCGGCGACCCGGCGGACGAGGCGGTGACCATGGGGCCGCTGGCCACCGCGCAGCAGCTCGCCGACACCGTGGCCGGCACCGCCGAGCTGGCGGCGGACGCGGAGATCGTGGCCGGCGGCGGCGGGCGCATCGACGGCGCCGGCGCGCCGGCCGGCAGGGGGTACTTCTTCGCCCCCACGCTGCTGCGGGCCGCCGACGCCCGCGGCGCCGCGGCGGTGCACCGGCGCGAGGTGTTCGGGCCGGTGGCGACGTTGCTGCCCTACGACGGGTCGGCGGACGAGGCGGCGGCGGTGGTGGGCCTCGCCGGCGGCACGCTGGTGACCTCGGTGTACGGCGACGACGAGGGATGGCTGGCCGCCTTCGCGCGGGAGGTCGGCAGCTACACGGGCCGCCTCTACGTCGGCACCGCGGGCTCGGCCGGCGACGCGCCGGGCTCCGGCATCGCCCTGCCGCAGACGCTGCACGGCGGTCCCGGCCGCGCCGGCGGCGGCGAGGAGCTCGGCGGCGCCCTCGGCGTCGGCCTCTACATGCAGCGCATGGCGCTCCAGGGCGACCGCCCGCTGGTCGAGCGCCTGGCCGGCAAGGCCGGCGACGAGGCGTAGATACAAAAGGGCCCCGGGGCGCCGTGGGCGGCGCGGCCGGGGCCG
>CAZLBJ010000200.1:0-3426 GCA_964557755.1 uncultured Thermoanaerobaculia bacterium | reverse complement strand
GGTCGTCGCCGGCGAAGGCGAGCACCAGCTCGGCGCCGCGCAGCTCGCGCGGGTCGGCGGCGGCGAGCAGCTGGCGGCGGCGGCTGGCGCGGTCGGTGCCGGGGACCGCAGTCTCCGCTTCCGCCTGCGCCGCGGCCCGCGCCTCCTCGCTGGCCTCGGCGAACTCCTCCGCCACCTCGAGCTGCGCCTGCACCTGGTCCGCCTCGTCGGCGGCCACGATGCCGAGCTCGGCGGCCATCTGGCTGTCGTCGTCGTCCGGCTCCGGCGGCTCGTCCTCGTCGACCTGCTCGTCGGTGTCCACCGCGCCGGGGGGGCTCTCGGGGGCGGCCGGCGCCTCGTCCCCGGGCTCCGCCTCGAGCAGCTCGAGGTCGGCGGCCGGCACCGGGCGCAGCAGGCGGTAGACCTCCACCCGCTCCAGTCCCGACAGCGCCTGGCCGGCGGTGGTGGTGGTCGGATAGGGCATCTCGAGCAGCAGCTCCGAGCCGCGCTGCGACACGGTCAGCCCCTCGGTGGTGGCCGGGACGTGGCGTAGCGGCGGCGCCGGGTCGCCCTTCTTGCCGCAGGCGGCGAGCGGCACGGCGGCGAGGGCGAGGACGGCGAGCAGGCAGACGTCGGGCAGGGGGCGCCGCGGGCGCCGCCGTCCGGGAGCTCTAGAGGACATAGCGGGAGAGGTCCTGGTCCTTGACGAGGTCGGCGAGGTTGCGGCGCACGAGCTCGCCGTCGACGGTGAGCTCCATGCCGCTCATGTCGGGCGCCTCGAAGGACACCTCCTCGAGCAGCCGTTCCATGAGCGTGGCGAGGCGGCGGGCGCCGATGTTCTCGGTGCTGGAGTTGACCTCCACCGCCAGGCGGGCGATCTCGGCCACCGCGTCCTCGGTGAAGTCCACGGCCAGCCCCTCGGCGGAGAGCAACGCCTGGTACTGCTTGGTCAGCGCCGTCTCCGGCTCGGTGAGGATGCGCACGAAGTCCTCCTCGGAGAGGGCGTCGAGCTCGACGCGGATCGGGAAGCGGCCCTGCATCTCCGGGATCAGGTCCGAGGGCTTGGAGACGTGGAAGGCGCCGGCGGCGATGAACAGGATGTGGTCGGTCTTGACCATGCCGTAGCGCGTCGACACGGTGGTGCCCTCGACGATCGGCAGCAGGTCGCGCTGCACGCCCTCGCGCGACACGTCGGGGCCGCGGCCGCCCTCGCGGCCGGCGATCTTGTCGATCTCGTCGAGGAAGATCATGCCCCCCTGCTCGACCCGCCGGCGCGCTTCGCGCGCCACCTGCTGGCGGTCGATCAGCTTCTCGGCCTCCTGCTGGACGAGGATCTGGCGCGCCTCCTCGACGCTGACCTCCTGCTTGCGGCGGCGGCCGCCGAACAGGCCCGGCAGCATGTCCTTGACGTTGACCCCCACCTCCTCGACGCCCTGCGGCGTGAACATCTCGAAGCTGGGGAAGCCGCTCTCCTCGACCTCCACCTCGACGCGGCGGTCGTCGAGGGCACCGGAGCGCAGCTTGTCGCGGAACTTCTGCCGCGTCTTGGCGATGCCCTCCTCCTCCTCCTCGCCGGCGACGGCGCCGTAGCCGGTCAGCGGCCGCGACGGCACCAGCAGGTGGAGGAGGCGCTCCTCGGCGTTGGCCTGCGCCTTCTCGCGCACCGCTTCGCGCTTCTCCTCGCGCACCATCGCGAAAGCGATGTCGACGAGGTCGCGGATCATCGACTCGACGTCGCGGCCGACGTAGCCGACCTCGGTGAACTTGCTGGCCTCGACCTTGAGGAACGGCGAGCGGGCGAGCTTCGCCAGCCGGCGCGCGATCTCGGTCTTGCCGACGCCTGTGGGGCCGATCATCAGGATGTTCTTCGGCGCGATCTCCTCCGCGATGTCGGCGGGGAGCTGCTGGCGGCGCCAGCGGTTGCGCAGCGCGATGGCCACCGCGCGCTTGGCCCGCGACTGGCCGACGACGTACTTGTCGAGCTCCGCCACGATCTGCCGCGGCGGCATCGACTCGAGGTCGGCGGGCGGCGGGTGGGCGGCGAGGGTCGTCTCAGTCGCCATCGTCCGACAGCTCCTCGAGGGTCAGGCGGTCGTTGGTGTAGATGCAGATCTCGGCGGCGATCCTCATCGCCTCGGTGGCGATCTCGCGCGCCGACAGCTCGGTGTGGCGGCCGAGGGCGCGGGCGGCGGCGAGGGCGTAGTTCGAGCCCGAGCCGATCGACAGCACGTCCTCCTCGTCCGGCTGCATCAGGTCGCCGGCGCCGGAGAGGAAGAAGCTCTTCCGGCGGTCGCAGACGATCATCTGCGCCTGGAGCTGGCGCAGCGCGCGGTCGGTGCGCCAGTCCTTGGCCAGCTCGACGACGGCGCGCTCGAGGTTGTCGGCGTACTCTTCGAGCTTGGCCTCCAGGCGCGCGAAGAGGGCGAGGCCGTCGGCGGCGCCGCCTGCGAAGCCGACCAGCACCTGGCCGCGCGACGCGCGCCGCACCTTGGCGGCGCTGCTCTTGACCACCGTGTCGCCGAGCGTCACCTGGCCGTCGCTGGCCATGCACACGCGGCCGCCGCGGCGCACCAAGAGGACGGTGGTGGATCGGACCTCGCTCATGGGCGGCGATTGTAGCAGCGTGCCCGGCGACTTCCGCGCCGGCCTCCCGCCCCTATAATCGAGGCCATGGACGACCTCGCCGCGCGGCCCGTGCACGTCGTCGGCGGCGGCCTCGCCGGCTCCGAGTGCGCCTGGCAGCTCGCCCGCCGCGGCGTGCCGGTGGTGCTCCACGAGATGCGCCCGGAGGTGTCGACGCCGGCCCACCACACGGGCCGCTTCGCCGAGCTGGTGTGCTCGAACTCCTTCCGCTCCGACGACCCGCTGCACGCCGCGGGCCTGCTCAAGCGCGAGATGGAGGCCTTCGGCTCGCTGGTCATCGCCTCGGCGCGCGCCGCCTCGGTGCCCGCCGGCGCCGCCCTGGCGATGGACCGCGACCGCTTCGCCGAGCGCGTCGGCCGCCACCTCGAAGGCGAGCCGCTCGTCGAGGTGCGCCGCGAGGAGGTCCTCCGCATCCCCGACGGCGAGGTGGTGCTCGCCACCGGCCCGCTCACCTCGCCGGCGATGGCCGGGGAGCTGCGCGGCCTGTTGGGCAGCGAGTACCTCTACTTCTACGACGCCATCGCCCCCATCGTCGACGCCGACAGCCTCGACTACGGGCCGCTGTTCTGGCAGTCGCGCTACGGCAAGGGCGAGGGCGACGACTACCTCAACGTGCCGCTCGACCAGGAGGGCTACCTCGCCTTCCACCGCCTGTTGACCGAGGCCGAGGTGCTGCCGCTCCACGACTTCGAGAAGGAGATGTTCTTCGAGGGCTGCCTGCCGATCGAGGAGCTGGCGCGGCGCGGCGTCGACACGCTGCGCTTCGGCTGCATGAAGCCGGTGGGGCTCACCGCGCCCGACGGC
>CAZLBJ010000199.1:0-2699 GCA_964557755.1 uncultured Thermoanaerobaculia bacterium | reverse complement strand
CGGCGGCCGGTGCGGCGGCGGCGACGGCGGCGGCGACGTCGTCGAGCGAGGCGCCGAGGGCGACGGCGGCGGCGGCCGCGGCCAGCGCGTTGTCGACGTTGTAGGCGCCGTGCAGCGCCAGGTGCACCTCGCGCCGCTCCTCGCCGGCGGTGCGGCGCACGACGAGGGTGAAGCGGCTGCCCGGCTCGCCGGCGCCGGCCGGCCGCAGCTCCTCGGCGGTGACGTTCGGCCGCGGGCCTGGGCGGTTCGCGTCCGGCTCGCGGCCGTACCACACGACGCGCGCCGCGGCGCCCGGCCCGGCCGCCCACGCGGCGACGAAGCGGGCGACGTGGGGATCGTCGGCGTTGGCCACCACCAGCCCCTCCGGCGCGATCCCCTCGAGCAGCTCGGCCTTGGCGGCGGCGATGGCGTCGACCGAGTCGAAGAACTCGAGGTGCACCGGCCGGACGCAGGTGAAGACCACCACGTCCGGGCGGCCGAGGCGCGACAGCGCCGACAGCTCGCCGGCGCTCGACATGCCCATCTCCGCCACCATCCAGTCGACGTCCGCCGGAATGCGCAGCACCGACAGCGGGTAGCCGTAGAGGTTGTTGAGGTTGCCCTCGTTCTTCGCCACCCGGAAGCGGCGGCCGAGGGCGGCGGCGAGCAGCTCCTTGGTGGTCGTCTTGCCGGAGGAGCCGGTGATCGCCGCCAGCCGCGCCGGCACGCCGCGCCGGCGGTGGTGGTCGACCAGGGCGTGGAGGGCGCGGAAGGTGTCGTCGACGCGCACCAGGACAGCGCCCGCGGGCGCCTCGACGTCCTCGTGCACCACCGCCGCGGCGGCGCCGGCGACGAGCGCCCTGGCGACGAAGCGGTGGCCGTCGGTGTGCTCGCCGGGCAGGGCGAAGAACAGCTCGCCGCCGGCGAGGGCACGGGAGTCGAAGCCGGCGCCGCGCCAGGCGCGCTCCGCCGCCGCCACGTCGCCGCCGCCGGCCACCGTCACGCGGCCGCCCATGGCCGCCGCCGCCTCTTCCACCTTACCCTCCACCGTACTTGCTCTCCAGGGCCTTGACGACCTCGTCGTAGTCGAAGAAGGGCAGCTCCTCGCCGCCTACGATCTGCACCGGCTCGTCGCCCTTGCCGGCGATCAGCACCAGCGACCCCGCGTCCGCCAGCTCCATCGCCAGGCGGATCGCCTCGCGGCGGTCGGGCACCACGCGGTAGCTCTCGTTGCCCGACTCCTTCACCCCTTCCTCGACCGCCGCCAGGATCCGCATCGGGTCCTCGGTGCGCGGGTTGTCGGAGGTGAGGATCGGGATCTCCGCCAGCTCGCCGGCGATCTTGCCCATCTGCGGGCGCTTGCCGGCGTCGCGGTCGCCGCCGCACCCGAAGACCACCAGCACGCGGCTGTGGGCCAGCCCCCTGACGGCTTGCAAGGCCGCCTCCAGTGCCTGCGGCGTGTGGCTGTAGTCGACGTAGACCGGGAACGGCTGCCCCGCCTCCACCGGCTGCATGCGGCCGGGCAGCGGCTGGACGTCGGCGACGCCGGCCTGGATCGCCGCCGGCGGCAGCCCCAGCGCCTCGGCACCGGCCACCGCGGCGAGCACGTTGAGCAGGTTGAAGCTGCCGAGGAGCGGCGAGGCGACCTCGAGCTCGCCGCGCGGCGTCGCCAGGCGCAGGTCCATGCCGTGGACGTGGAGGTCGACCGCCAGCGGCCGCACGTCGCCGGCCGCGGCGCCCCAGGTGAGCACCCGCTCCGCCGGCAGCTCCGCGGCCAGCCGGGCGCCGTAGGGGTCGTCGACGCTGACCGCCGCCATGCCGGTGGAGGTCGCCGCGCCCTGCGACTTGAGCATCCCGAACAGGCGCTTCTTGGCCTGGAAGTAGGCCTCGAAGTCGCGGTGGAAGTCGAGGTGGTCGCGCGTCAGGTTGGTGAACACGCCGAGGTCGAAGCCCATCCCCTCCACCCGCCCGAGGGCGAGGGCGTGCGAGGAGACCTCCATGGCGATCGCCGCGGCGCCCTCGTCGCGCATGACGCGCAGCAGGCGGAAGAGGTCGGAGGCCTCCGGCGTCGTGCGCCCCTTGTCGAACAGCCGGGTGCCGAGGCGGTAGCCGAGCGAGCCGAGCAGGCCCGAGGTGCGGCCGGCGGCGTCGAAGATCGAAGCGAGCAGCGTCGCCACCGTCGACTTGCCGTTGGTGCCGGTGACGCCGGCGACGAGCATCTCGCGGTCCGGGTGGCCATGGAGGCGGGCGGCGAGCGGCGCCAGCAGGCGGTGCGGGTCGGCGGCGGTGAGCCACGGCACGTCCGCCGGCACGCCGGCGGGGCGCGGCGAGCCGTGCGGCGCCACCACCGCCACGGCGCCGGCGGTCGCCGCGTTGGCGGCGAAGACGGTGCCGTCGAAGCGCTGCCCCTTCCAGGCCACGAACAGCGCTCCCGGCGCGGCGCGCCGGGAGTCGTGGACGATGCCGCTGACCTCGGGGTCGAGGGCGGCGACGTCGGTTGCGGCAACGTCGGCGGGGGCGACGTCGAGCCCCTCGACCAGGCGCGACAGCTTCATGCCGGCGGGCCCTCCAGGGCGGCGGTGGAAGCGAGCGCGATACCCCCCGGCGCCAACGGCGGCTCGACCAACGGCGTCTCGATCGGCTCTCCGCCGGGCTCCCCCTCCACCTCGACCTGCGCCTCGCCGCCGTGCGGCCGGTCGGGCGGCACGCCGAGGTAGACC
>CAZLBJ010000198.1:0-2862 GCA_964557755.1 uncultured Thermoanaerobaculia bacterium | reverse complement strand
GGAGGCCGGCGGCGGCGATCCAGGCGGCGTCGGCGAGCAGCGCCAGCAGGCGGCGCACGAAGCCGGCCGCCGGCAGGAAGCGCGGCCGCGGGGCGGCGGCCGCGGGCTCCACGGGCGGCTCGGCGGCGGCGACCTCGGCGTGGGTGGCGGTGGCGGGCTCCACCGGCCGCGGCGCCACCATCGTCTCGTCGCCGGCCTCCGGCGCGCCGTCGAGCTCGTCCCAGGCCAGCGGCGAGGCGCGCTGGTGGCTGCGCGGCGGCGTCGCCAGCGCCTCGCCCACCGGCATCACCTCGCTCATCGCCACCGCCTCCGAGCGGCTCAGCGGCCGCTCCTCGGAGAAGTCCTCGCCGCAGCGCGGGCAGCGCTCGACGTGGGCGGCCACCCAGGTGCCGCAGGTGGGGCAGAAGCGGCGGCCGGCGCTGGTCGCCTCGGCGGCGCCGCGGCCGAGGGCGAGGCGGACGCGGCCGAAGCGCAGGCGGTCGCCGGCCGCGATCTCGGCCTCGCCGCGCAGGCGGCTGCCGTTGACGAAGGTGCCGTTCGACGAGCCGAGGTCGCGCACCGTGACCTGCTCGTCGGCGACGGCGAAGACGGCGTGGTGGCGGCTCACCGTGCCGTCGGCCAGCGGCAGGTCGCAGTCGCGCTCGCGCCCGACCACGAAGTCGCCGCCGCCGAGCGCCACCCGGCGGCCTCCGACCTCGAGATACCAGCGGTCCTCGTCGTCCACGGTGGCGCCAGCTTAGCAGCGGCGGCCGGGGTCGTTGGTAGACTCGCCGTCGCCATGGCGCTTCCCCCGCACACTTCCGCCGAAGAAGGCCTCGCCGCGCAGACCGCATCGGCGGTGCGCGCCCGGCCGCCCGGCACCGGCTGGCGCTGGTGGCTGGGCTCGGCGGCGGCGGTGTTCCTCGGCGCCCTCTACCTGGTGGCGGTGTGGGCGAAGGCGATCGACCCGGCGTCGTTCGCCGAGCAGATCACCCTCGAAGGGCTCGACGTGCTGGTGCCGGCGGCGGCGGTGGCGATGGTGGCGCTGGTGCTCGAAGCGGCGATCGGCGTCGCCCTGCTGGTGAATCTGCGCCGCCTGTGGGTGCTGGTGCCGACGGCGCTCTTGACCCTGTTCTTCCTCGCCCTCAACGCGCGCGCCTGGTGGCTCGACGCGCGGGGCCTGCGGGAAGACACGGCCGGGTGCGGTTGTTTCGGCAACCTGATGGACCGCACGCCGCGGGAGGCGTTCGTGATGGACCTCGTCCTCCTCGGCGTCCCGATGCTGCTGGTCTTCGTCGGCCGGCCGCGCGGCGGTCGCCGGTTCCCGCCGCTGCGCACCACCCTGGTGGCGCTGGCGGCGGTGGCGGCGCTGCTGCTGGCCTGGAAGGCGCCGGAGCTGCCGCTGGACGACCTGGCGACGCGGCTGCGTCCCGGCACCACGGTCGCCGAGATGTGCGCCGGCCGCGAGGCCGAGCGCATCTGCCTCGATCTGCTGGTGCCGGAGCTGGCGCAGGGGGAGCACCTGGTGGTGCTCGCGGACCTCGGCGACGACGCTTTCACCGGCGCCGTCGACGCCTTGCACGACTACGCCATGGCGGCGCGCATGGCCGGCGCGGCGCCGCTGTGGGTGCTGGCCGGCGGCACGCCGGAGGAGCACCGCGCCTTCTTCTGGCGGTACGGGCCGGTGTTCGAGGTGCGGGAGGTGCCGGAGGCGCTGCTGGCGCCGCTCCACCGCCGCCTGCCGCGGTCGTTCCGGCTGCGCGACGGCACGGTGACCGAGACGTGGTCCGGCCTGCCGCCGCTGGAGGTGCCGGCGCCGGTCGATCCGCCGCCGGTCGAGACGTAGAGAGAAAGTGAACGCAACGAGCCCTGGAGGTACCGCGACATCATGCAGCTCTTCCGCAACACCGCCCCGCGGGCGGCCGTCGTCCTGGCGCTGGCCGTCGTCTTCGCCGTTCCCGCCGCCGCGCAGCAGGCCGACGCGGTGCTGCGCGACTTCCGGCCCTCGGGCGACTACGTGGTCGTCATCGGCGGCCAGGAGGCGCCCAAGGCCGAGCTCTACCAGTCGGACGTCGTCCCCGGTTTCCTGATCGTCGCCAGCCAGCTGGCGTCGCCCACCCTGGTGCTGCCGCGCGAGCAGTCGGTGCAGACGGTGAGCTTCATGAAGCTGCTCAAGCGCCCCGACGGGGCGATCGACATCCTGGCCGACGCCGAGCTGACGCCGGTGGGCGGTTTCCGCATCGAGGACGAGCAGGTGGTGTTCGCGGTGGACGGCCAGCAGGTGGCGCTCAGGCAGCGGCCGTTCCTGCTCGGCACGCAGCGGCTCGACGACATGCTGGGCTACAGCCCCGACTATCGCCGCAAGGCGGCGGCGTACACGCCGGACCGCGGCCAGGTGAGCGCGCTGAAGGCGGCGGGCAAGCCGGTGAAGGTGCGCGTATATTTCGGCTCGTGGTGCGGCTTCTGCAAGGAGTACGTGCCGAAGATGCTGTCGGTGGCGCAGCAGCTCGAGGGGTCGAACGTGGCGTTCGAGTTCTACGGGCTGCCGGAGGGGTTCGGCGAGGAGCCGGCGGCGAAGCGCGACGACGTGCACTCGGTGCCGACGGGCATCGTGTTTGTCGGCGGCAAGGAGGTGGGGCGCCTGGAGGCTCGGGACTGGACGGACCCGGAGGGGTCGCTGCGGCGGCTGGTGACGGGTACCTGAGGCGGGTTTCCATCGATGCGATACAGCGCCGGGTTCGCGGGAGCGGGCCCGGCGTTGTCGCGTTCGGGGGAGGGAGTGGTGGGGACGGCGGGGCGTGGAGGGGCGCCGGCCGGGGGACGCTCCGCTTCGGTCGGACTTTGGGGAGGAGCGCTCCGCTCTTCATGGAGCGCACGCCACCG
>CAZLBJ010000197.1:0-6285 GCA_964557755.1 uncultured Thermoanaerobaculia bacterium | reverse complement strand
GGGCCGCCGGGCGCAAGCGACCGGGCGTGCGCCGCGCGCGTCAGGCCGGCGAGCGCCCACAGCCCAACGACGCCGTTGCCGAACCAGGCGAGGGTGGCCGTGGCGGCGGCGAGGCCGGCGGCGGCGGCGGTCTGCGGGTCGCCGGCGAGCAGCATCAGCGCCCATTGGACGGCGGTGGCTGCCAGCGCCCCGGCCGCGGGCGCGCCCTCGCGACGGCGGCGGGCTGTGCGCACCGCGGCGGCGGCAAGCGCCGGCGCCAGCGCCACGCCGGCGACCAGGTTGAAGAACACGAGCTGCGACAGCAGAAAGCCCGAGAAGCCCCAGGTCACCCCCGCCACCCACGCCGCGCGCCGCTCGAGCCCCAGCTCGCGCGCCAGCCAGAAGAGGGTGAACGGGGCGAGCAGCAGGTGCAGCCAGAGGTGGAGGTTGAAGGCGGCGAAGAAGGGCAGCACGAGGTGGGCGAGCGCCGTCGGGTAGAGGGCCACCGCGTTGGGGTTGCCGGCCAGCGCCTGGCCGCCGCCGCGGTACGGGTCGACCAGCGGCAGCGCGCCGTCCACCAGCCCCGCCGCCAGAGCGTGGCGCATCTCGAGGTGGACGCTGAACACGTCGCGCAGGAAGAGGGCCCGCTGGCCGGCAATCACCGGCAGCAGCAGCGCCGCGGCGACGAGCAGCGGCGGCGCCATCCAGGCGAGGAGGACACGGCGTTCGGTCGTCAAACCCCGACCCCGCCGCCCGCCGGCCGCGTGCGCCAGGCGACCACCACCACCGCCATCAGCGCCACCACCGAGAGCAGGCCGCCGAGCACCTCCGGCGTGTCGTCCACCTCGATCACCACCCGGTGCTCGCCCGGCGGCACGACGACGCCGAGCAGGGTGAGCTGGGCGGGCACCAGCTCCACCTCCGTGCCGTCCGCGTTTGCCAGCCGGGCACGGAACAGCGTGTGGTAGCTGCGCTGCACCACCGCCAGGCCGCCGCCGCGGCTGGCCGCCGCCAGCTCGATGCGGTCCGGGCGGTGGGAGACGAGGCGCACGGCGCCCCGCGGGTCGTGCTCCACCGCCCGCGCGGCGACCACCGTCGCCACCGGGTCGGCGAGCTCCGACACCCGCAGCAGCGCCTGCCGCGGCCCGGCGGCCGCCTCCACCCGGCGCGGCCACCAGGCCTCCGGCGCGGGGTCCTCGACGGCGTAGAGGCGGGTGGTCGCCGCCTGCCGCACGTCGACGTCGAGGAGCCTCAGGCCGGCGATCCCCGGGTCGCGGTACAGCACCGCCGCGTCGAGGCCCACGGCGCGCATCCAGGGCAGCCGCCGCGGCCACGGCAGGCGGGTGATCTCCACCGTCAGCAGCGAGTGGAGCGGCGAGGCGAGCCCCTCGATGTTAGGCGCCAGCGGGTAGGTCAGGCCGAAGCGCACGCCGGGCGCCGGGTAGAGGTCCTGCGCATTGCGCACCTCGTTGGCGGCGCGTGTGGCGGCGGCGACGACGCGCGCCGGCGGCGGCTCCCACGGCGGCCGCGAGATCAGCGAGTGCATCACCGCCGGGCCCTCGCCCGGCGGTGCCACGCCGAGGAGGCGGTTCCACGCCGCGGGCGCCGACAGCGGCGCCGTGGGCATGGTGCGCAGCAGCGGGAAGAGCTGCAGCAGGGCGGCGAGCTGCAGCGCCACCACCGCCGCCGCGGCGCGCCGGCGCAGCGCCGTCGCGGCGGCGAGCAGCAGGACGCCGCCGAGCGCCAGGTAGGCGACCCAGTGGCCGCCCTGCGCCGCCACCACGCCGGGCAGCGGCGACGTCTCCGCCAGCCGCGGCCAGACGAGCGCCGCCGCCACCGCGCCGGCGACCAGCAGCAGGCCGGCGGTGGCGGCGGCGCGAACCCGTGGCGGCCGCTCGCCGCCGAGCGCCGCCTCGAGGCCGGCGCCGGCGAGCAGTGGCAGGGCCAGCGCGTACCAGACCAGGAGCTTCTCCGGGTAGCGGAAGAGGCCGCCGGTGGCGGCGCCGAGGAGGTGCGGCACGGCGCCGAGCAGCACCGCGCCGGCGAGCCCGGCGAGCGCCAGCGCCGCCAGCGCCGGCCAGCGCCGCGCGCCGCGCAGCGCCAGCCACAGGGCGACGATGCCGGCATGGAGCGACAGGAAGTAGCCGAGGTTCGGCGCCGTACGCGCCAGCCACCAGCCGTGCGGGCCCTCGTCGAGCGGCCAGCCGAAGGGCAGCGGCACGACGAGCTCGAGCAGGCGTACCGGCGGCAGCGTGAAGAGGGCCGCCTGGCCGGCGACGCCGGCGCTGCCGCGCAGCGAGAAGCCGAGGATGCGCAGGCTGGCCACCACCTGCGGCGCCGCCACCGCCAGCCCCACCAGGCCGACCCCGAGGCTGGCGAGGACGCCGCGCCGCCAGCCGAGGCGGTGCACCGCGACGAGCAGCATGGGGACGGTGCCGAGCGCCGCGGTCATCGGCTCGCCGCCGAGCAGAGCGAGCCCGCACGCCGCGCCGCCGAGGGCGACGCCGCGGGCACCGCCGGCCGCCGCGCCGGCCATCGCCAGCGGCCACCAGGCGGCGACGGCGACGACGTTGTAGAAGCTCAGCGTCGACAGCGTCCAGCCGCAGCCGGCCCAGGTCAGCCCGGCCAGCAGCGCCGCCGGCCAGCCCAGCCCCAGCCGCCGCGCCAGCGCCGCCATGGCGACGGCGGCGAGCAGCCAGTGCAGCACGAAGTGGAGATTGAAGGCGCTCCAGCCGGGCAGCACTAGGTAGAGGAGGTTGTCCGGGTAGAAGGCGAGGGAGCTCGGGTTGCCGCGGAACGGCTGGCCGAGGCCGAGCGTGGGGTTGAACGCCGGCACCTCGCCGCGCGCCAGCTCGGCGGCGCCGAACACCTTCAGCGGGTAGTGGTTGTCGAGGACGTCGCGGAAGAACAGGGTGCGGCCGCCGGCGGCGAGCGGCACCGCCACCCACAGCCACACGGCGAGCGCCGCGAGGCCGGCGGCGCACAGCCCGGCGCCCGCGGGGAGGCCACGGCCGTTGGGGAAACGCCGCCCACTCCGTAGAATAGCCCGCATGCTCCGTGGCCTGGTCCGTTCCCTGCGCCCGCACCAGTGGGCGAAGAACCTGTTCGTCCTGGCGCCCCTGGTGTTCGCCCACGGGCTGCTGATGGGCGGCGTGCTGCTGCGCGGCCTCGTCGCCTTCGCCTGCTTCTGCGCCGCGTCGAGCGCCGTCTACCTGTTCAACGACCTGCTCGACCGCGAGGCCGACCGCCGCCACCCGGTGAAGCGCCTGCGTCCGATCGCCGCCGGAACCCTACCAGCATCGGCGGCGGCGGCGGCGGCGGCGGCGCTGCTGGCGGCGGCGCTCGCCAGCGGCGCCTGGCTGGGCTCCGGCTTCCTCGTGGTGCTCGCCGTCTACCTGCTGCTCAACGCCGGCTACACGCTGGGCCTGAAGCGCGTCGTCATCCTCGACGTCATGATCGTCGCCGTCGGCTTCGTGCTGCGGGTTCTCGCCGGCGGCGCCGCGGTGGACGTCGAGGTGTCGCGCTGGCTGCTCTTGTGCACCATCTTCCTCGCCCTCTTCCTGGCCTTCTCGAAGCGCCGCCACGAGATCGAGCTGATGCCCGGCCACGCCGCCGACCAGCGGCGCGTGCTGACCCACTACAGCTCCGCCTTCCTCGACCAGATGATCAACGTCGTCACCGCCTCGGCGGTGGTCTGCTATGCCCTCTACGCGGTGGCGCCGGAGACGGCGGAGAAGTACGACACGCAGGACCTGATCTACACCATCCCGCTGGTGCTGTTCGGCATCTTCCGCTACCTCTACCTGGTCTACCAGCGCCCGGGCGAGGCGAGCCCCACCGAGGCCCTGATGCGCGACGTACCGTTCGTCGTCAACCTGGCGCTGTGGGGGCTGGCGGTGCTGTGGATCGTGTACGGGTGAGCGGCGCCAGCACCCAGATGCGCATCCCCGGCCGGCCGAAGGAGCGCACCAGCGCGAGCTCGGGCACGCCGGTGACGAAGGGGCACCCCTGCTCCCCCTCGAACACCACCACGTAGTCGATCGGCAGGTGCCGCAGCATACGCCGGGTCTGCTGCGCCTCCTCCCCGCAGACCGTCCAGTGGAAGCCGGCACGGCTGAACACCGACAGGGTCTGCGCCTCGGTGGTGACCACCGTCGGCTTGCCCGGCTGGGCGTCGAGCCAGGCGACCAGCGCGGGCTCGGCGCCGCGCAGGCCCCAGCCTCCGGCATGGCGGAGCTGGCCCTGGAGCGACAGCGTGTTGAGCAGCACGGTGCCGACGACGAGGAGGACGGCCGTCAAGCGCAGCAGCCGTCCGGCGTGGACGGCCAGGGCGAAGAGGGCGACGAAGACGAGGAGCGCCATCGGCAGGCCGTGGCGGAAGCCGAACAGCCATTCGAGGAAGAACCCGGAGTGGAGCATGTGGACCGGCACCAGGAGGAGGGCGCCGGTGGCGGCCGTCAGCCCCGGCAGCAGCAGGCGGGCCGCTTCGAGGCGCACCATCGCCACCAGGCCGGCGGCGCGGCGGCGCAGCAGCCGCCACGCGCCCCAGGCGGCCGCCAGCGGCACCAGCCAGACGACGGGGCCGAAGTTGGCGACGTACGACATCGAGCTCGTCGGGTCGAAGGCGACGGCCAGCCCGGTGGCGCGGTCGGCGAGCAGGGAGGGCAGGTCGTCGGCGGGCAGCGAGATCTGGAACGGCTCGAGCTGCGGCGTCTCGCGGTAGGAGCCGTAGGAGACGAGAATGCCGGGGGTGAGCGGCGAGATGAAGGTGGCCAGGAAGAGCACCCACGGCACCACGGTGGCGGCGAAGGCGGCCACCACGCCGCCGGCGGCCGCCAGCCAGCGGCGGTCGCGCAGCGAGAGGAGGAGGAGCACCGCGACGACGGCCACCGGCAGCCCCACCATCTGGCCACGGGTGAGGAAGGCGAGCCCGCACGCCGCGCCGACGGCGAGGCCGCGCACTACGCCCGGCCGCCGCGCCAGCGCATCGGCCAGCAGCAGGGACGCGAAGAGCAGGACGAAGGACAGCGCCTCGGTATAGGGCAGGGAGGTGAAGTGGAAGAACACCGGGTTGAGGGCGAGCAGGAGGACCGCCGCGTGGCCGCCGGTGAGCACGCCGTGCAGCGACGCCAGCCCAGGTCCGGGGACGCCGCGCAGGCGTTCCACCAGGCGGTTGCCGAGCGGGTAGGCGAGGCCCAGCGCCGCCAGGTAGAGGAGCTCCGGCAGCAGCGCGGCGGCCCGGAACATGCCGATCCAGCGTCCCGCCCAGCCGAGCAGCAGCGGCCACAGCGGGTGGATGTTGGTGGGATGGGGCAGCTCGCGCAGCCCCTGGTGATAGAGCGAGACGCTGGTCTGCAGCCCGTCGCCCTCGGCGACGTGGCGGGCGATCTGGAAGTAGAAGTCGCCGTCCAGTGCGTTGCGCCCCAGCCCCGGGTTGAAGGCCAGCTTGAGGCACAGCGCCAGCAGCAGGAGGAGCAGGAGCAGGGCGATCCTCGATCGCCGCGGGCTGCCGGTCGTCGCGGACATGGGGCGGAATGTAGCAGAGCGGCACGCCCCGTCCGGCTGGCATAATCGGCGTCACCGTGAGCCAGGTCTCCCTCGTCATCCCCGGCAGGAACGCCGCCCGTACACTGGCGGCGTGCCTCGGATCCGTGGCGCCGCTGCTCGCCGACGGCCAGCTCGCCGAGGCGCTGTTCGTCGACGACGGCTCGACCGACGCCACGCCGGAGATCGCCGGCCGTTTCCCGGTGCGGCGGCTGGCGGGGGGCGGCGGCGGCCCCGGCCGCGCCCGCAACCTCGGCTGGCGGGCGGCCGCCGGCGAGCTGGTGTGGTTCCTCGACGCCGACTGCGAGGCGCAGGCGGACAGCCTGCGGCTGCTGCTGCCCCACCTCGGCGACCCCGCGGTGGCGGGCGTCGGCGGCAGCTACGCCAACCCCTACCCCGAGCGCCTGCTGCCGACCCTGATCCACGAGGAGATCCGCCAGCGCCACCTGGCGGCGCCCCGCGAGGTCGACTACCTGGGCAGCTTCAACGTTCTCTACCGGCGCACGGCGCTGGAGGCCGCCGGCGGCTTCGACGAGAGCTGGGTCAACGGCCCGGGGCTGCCCGGTGCCGAGGACGCCGACCTCTCCTACCGGCTGGCCGAGGCCGGCCACCGCCTGCGCCTCGAGCCCGCCAGCCAGGTGTGGCACCATCACCCGACGCGGCTCGCCCCCTATCTGCGCGCCCAGCGCCTGCACGGCTTCTGGGGCGTCCGCCTCTACCGCCGCCACCCGCAGCGCGGCGGCGGCAACTCCTACAGCAGGC
>CAZLBJ010000196.1:0-10347 GCA_964557755.1 uncultured Thermoanaerobaculia bacterium | reverse complement strand
AGCCCCTGGAGGTTGGCGATCTCCGCGAGGGGCGAGAGGTCCGCCCCCCGCTTGCGCGACAGGCGGAGCCACTGGAGGTTTGCGAGCTCGGCCAGGGGCGAGAGGTCCGCCACCTGCGTGCGGGACAGGTCGAGCCAGGAGAGATTGGCGAGTTCGGCCAGTGGCGAGAGGTCCGCCACGTGCGTGCGGGCCAGGTCGAGCACGGCGAGGTTGGCGAGCTTGGCCAGTGGCGAGAGGTCTGCCACCTGCGTGCCGGACAGGTCGAGCGACTGGAGGCTGTCGAGTTCGGCCAGTGGCGAGAGGTCCGCGAGCTGAGTGCCAGACAACTGGAGCGTCTGGAGGTCGGCGAGCCCGGCCAAGGGCGAGAGGTCTGCCACCTGTGTGCCGGACAGGTTCAGGTGGACCGCCCGTTCGGTAGACCCGACCTGCTGCAAAGAGCGCCAGACTCCTACCTGGTCGGAGTGATCGGCACCCGCGAGAGTCGCGGCGACCGATGGACCGTCGGAAGCCCGAGTGCGCGCCTGAAGCCTCAGCTCCCAACGCCAACAAGCATCCCACGCATGCGATCGAAGGTCCCCGGGGAGGCCGGAATGGGGGTCGGTGGAGATCTCCGCCAAGAGAAGGGCGCGGGTGCCGAGGCGGGACTTCCGGTCTCGCTCGAGCTCCCTGAAGTCCTCTCCGAAGAGGAGGATGGCCAGTTCCTCAGCCCATTCCGGACGGCCGGCCAGGAGGCCGAAGAGCAGGACGAGCGGCTCACGCCAAGTGTCGTCGTCGGCATAACGCGCGAGGTCCGCGGGGCCATCGCCGCCTTCGGCGCTCTTCCTTTCGAACCAGCGGGGGGAGGTGATGCGTTCCTGGAGGTGGAGAGCGGCGAAGAACTCCTGGAAGGAGAGATGGGTAAAGGCATACTGACCGTGGCCCCTGGGGAGGAGAAGGCCGCTCCGTCGTGCGATGTAATCGACGAAGGCGCGAGCCGCCTGGCTCGGCTCCGCCACGTCCTGGACCCGGGGGGATCGGGCCATCGCTTCGCCGAGCCAGGCCAGGAGCTCCTCCTCGTCGACCAGGACCTCCCTGCTCTCGTCTCGGCCGTCCTCGGCCTCCCCGTTGCCGCGCCGCCGTTGCATCTGAAAGCCGACCCAGGCGAGCCAGCGTTTCTTCTCGTCCAGTGTGTAGTCCGTTTCCTGGATTCCTCGGTAGGCGTCGATCGACTCCAGGTAGGCTTCGACGATCTTGTCGTAGAGGACGGCGCGGCCGTTCGGAAGACGGGCCTGGATGCGGTGGATGAGCGCGATGAGGGTGAGGAGGTTGGGTACTCGGGCGAGGCGCAAGGTGGCCGGGTTTGAGTGCAGGGCGGACACGAGATCCTGCGCCTTGCTCTCGGCGGCCGAGGGCGCGTCCGCCGTTCGTGCGTACCAGTTGACGGCGAAGGCCTCGATCTGCGGGTCGCGGAAGGGAGCGACGTAGAGGATCTCGGCCCAGCCGGGTGCCGCTTCTCCTGGCCCCCCCGCCTCTTCATTGATCGACTCCAGTTGGGCGATCTCTGGGCTGCCGACAGCACGCATTAGGCGCGACCTTCTCGAGCTCCCATCGAGGTCTAGGAGGTGGAAGGGAACACGGTCGTATCCCACCTTCCGCGAGGTGAGGAGCCAGCGGCAGGACGGGTACCTCTCCACTCCTTCACGGACAGCGAGCCTGAGGCCTTGGCGCACCGTCTCTGCGCCCACCTCGTCCAGCCCGTCGAGGAGAAGGAGGCACTGTCCCGTCTGCAAGTACCGCAAGACCGTGGAGCGGTCCAGCGCTTCCGCGACCGGCTGGCGGAGGAACTCGTCGAGCAGCTCGTCGAAACCGATGGAGGCTCTCAGTCGGAGGTCGCGAACCACCATCGGGAGGGGGAGGAGGGGGCCGAGCGCGCGAGTCCAAGGGTTCGTTCGTCCGAGGGAGAGGTGCCAGGCGATCCAGCTCACCAGGGTCGACTTCCCGCTCCCCGGGTCGCCCAGGACGACCAGCCGAGGGTGTGTTGCCACGCTCTCCAGCGCTCTGGTCCGCTCGGGCCAGCTTTCGGGCGGCTGATCGGGTGAAATCGGTTGCGCGCTGAGATCCGGGGCCACGAAGAGGGTGTCGATCGGGATGTCGGGGTTTTCGCGGAGGTGCGGCAGTCCCAGGAAGCGGATATATCCGTGCCAGGCCTGCACGTCTCGATAGAAGGCCAGGACGGTGCGATCGTTGAATGGGTTGACGAACTGGTCCCGGTCAGGCTCGGGTAGGCCGCCGCCGTAGAACTTCGGGAGACTCGCCGGCCGCTGGACACTCTTCCTGGTCATCGCGGGCAGTCTATTGGAGGAGGTGCGCCTTGACCTCGTCGTCGGTGACCGTCGTCTGGAGATGCCGGACCAGGTGCTCGACGTGGAGGACGTTGTCAGCCGCGGGGTCGAGGAAGACGCGGGTGAGCTCGGGCGTCTTCGGCGTCGGGCTCTGCTCGGCCCGGTCGGCTTCGGCGGAGTCCGAGCTCGGTGGCGCCATGCGCCGTCTCAGGTCGTTGAAGTGATTCCTGGCGGACGTGGGCCGACCTTCGCACCAGGCGAGCAACTGGTCGTAGAACTCTCGAGGCGATTCCCACAGGAGCCGATAGAGGCGGTGGTGGAAATGGTAGAGGTAGGTGAAGACCACCGCGACCTTCGCCCAGTGGTCCGGATCTACGTCGTCTCCGGTGCCGTGGTTCCTGCAACCGTCCAAGTGTCCTTCGAAGCGAAGGAGCAGGTTGGCGTATCCCTTGACCTTGCGGGGGACCGGGGGAAGGCACTGGAACGCCGTCACGACGTCTGCCATGGCCTCGGGTGACGGGTGGCCCTTCACGTACGCCTTCAAGAGCGTGCCGGGCTCCCTCACGAGAGGGATGTGCCAGACGTTCTGGCAGAGCTTCTCCAGGTACTCCCGGGCTCGTCGCCGGCGCTCTTCGTTATCCGGCGCCGGCAGGTGCCGGCCGACCGCGCCTTCGATGATGTCCTGGTTCATGCCGAGGACGAAGACGCAGCTCGGCAGGTTCAGGTAGATCTTGATCCCTTCGAGGAGCTGGTAGGCGGTTTCGGACTCGCACCGGTCCAAGTCGTCGACCAGGACGACCAGCCGGCGGGGAGTCCTGCTCGTCGCAGGGCGCAACAGCTTCCCCAGGGAGTCCTCCAGGTGTTCGCGAATCATGTGGGCCGGCAGCCGGGTTGCGAGGTTCTCCTCCTCCCACCGCTCCCCGGCCTCCTGGATCTTCGAGGCCTGGATGCCGATGCGCTTCGTCAGGTCTTCGAGCGACAGGAGCGCACCCCGGATCGTGACGTCGCTCAGCTTTCGGCTCTCGATGAGCGCTTTCGAGTACAACGGGAGCTGAGCGCGGATCTCCTGCAGAAGGGCAACCACCGGCGCCTTCTCGTGTTGATAGCGCCACGCCTCGAACCACACGACAGTGACCCGTGCCTTATGCCGGCCCCCTTTTCCCAGCTCCGGGAGCTCCTTTCCTTCTGGGGGGTTCGGCTGCTGCTGAGGGCACTCTCCCACCAGGTCCCAGTGAAGCTGGTGAAGGAAGCTCGTCTTCCCGGTGCCCCAGTCGCCGTGGACACCGAAGACCTGGGGAGGTGAGCAGCGGGCCACTGCGTCCGAGACACGCCGGACCAGGGCAGCGCGGCCCAGCTCATCGTTGAGGGTCGGCTCGTCGTTGTGGAGGTTCGCCATTGCCGGTGCGCCGAATCTTACCGCGCGGCCGATCCTGAGCGATGATGGGCTCAGTTGTAAGGTCTTGGCGAAAGGAGCGTATCCATGGGTGAACGGACGCTGGACGATGCGAGGAAGGAGAGCCGAGTGCCCATGACCGCCCTTGACAGCGCCTCCGCCCACCCGGGCGGACCCGGCACGGCGCCGCCGCCGATGCTGGAGGAGCTGTTCCAGACCCACCACGAGAAGGTGTTCCGCGCCGCCTACCGGGTGACCGGCAACGCCAGCGACGCCGAGGACGTGTTGCAGACCGTCTTCGTGCGCCTGCTGCGGCGCGAGGACGCCATCGACCTGTCGCGCAGCGCCGGCAGCTATCTCCACCGCGCCGCGGTGAACGCCGCCGTCGACCTGCTGCGCCGGCGCATCCGCGCCGGCGCCGTCGAGCTCGACAGCGTCGGCGACTCGCTGGAAGACCCCGGCCAGCCCGGCCCCGAGCGCCGCGAGCGCGGCCGCGAGCTGGGCCAGGACCTGCGCCGGTCGCTCGCCGCGCTCTCTCCGGAGAGCGCCGAGATCTTCACCCTGCGCTACTTCGAAGGCTATGGCAACAAGGAGATCGCCCGTCTGCTCGGCAAGTCGCAGACGGCGGTCGCCGTGACGCTGCACCGCGTGCGCGGCCGGCTCCAGAAAGAGCTCGCCGCCCACCATGGAGGTTCGCGATGAACGAGCACGAGATGAACGAGTCCCTGCCCCTGGTCGACCGCGCCGTCGAGGCGGTGCGCCAGGACTCCCCCGACGCCGAGGCCGTGCGCCTCGCCGCCGACCGCGTGTGGCAGCGGCTGAGCACCGAAGCCGGTACCGCCACGGCCGCCCCCGCCGCCGCGCCCGACGAGGCCGGCGCCATCCGCGGCTGCGACGACTACCAGGCGCTGCTGCCGGCCTACGCCGCCGGCACGCTGTCGCCGGCCCGCCGCCTGCTGCTCGAGGACCACAGCCGCGAGTGCGTGGGCTGCCGCCGCGCCCTGATCGCAGCGCGCAGCGCCGGCACCGCCACTCCGGTCCCCGCCGCCCGCCGCCCCTCCGCGCGGCCGGCGTCCACCTTCGGCCGCCGCTGGCTGCCGCTGGCCGCCGCCGCCGTCCTCGCCGTCGCCGTCCTCGCCACCGGGTTCCTGGTGTGGGACGGCTGGCTGGGCGGCGGCCCGGTGGCCACGGTGGCGGCGGTGGACGGTGCGCTGCTCGCCGTCGACGGCGACCGCGCCGCCATGGCGCGCCTGGCCGGCGGCGCGGTGCTCAACGCCGGCGAGCCGGTGCGCACCGCCAAGGGCTCGTCCGCGGTGGTCGAGCTCGAGGACGGCTCGCGCGTCGAGCTCGACGAGCGCACCCAGATCCGCGTCCGCGAGCGGCGCAGCGGCACCACCGTCTACGTCGACCGCGGTGCCATCATCATCGAGGCCGCCAAGCAGACCCGGCCGCGCCACCTCTACGTCGAGACCGACGAGGCGCGGGTGCAGGTCACGGGTACGATCTTCGCCGTGCAGCACGGGGTGAAGGGCTCCCGCGTCTCCGTCGTCGAGGGCGAGGTGCGGGTGCGCCAGGGGCGCGAGGAGACCGTCCTCCATCCCGGCCAGCAGGTGACCACCCGCGCCAGCCTGTCGCTGGTGCCGGTCGCGGACGAGATCGCCTGGAGCCGCAACGTGGACCACTACCTCGCCATGCTCTCCGAGCTGTCCATCCTGCGCCAGGAGATCGCGCGCCGGGTGGCGCCCGCCGAGCTGCGCCACGACGCCTCGCTGGCGGCGCTGGCGCCGGCCGACACGCTGGTGTTCGCCGCCGTCCCCAACCTCTCCGGCACCCTGGCCGACAGCTTCCAGGTGTTCCAGGAGCGGCTGGCGGCGAGCCCGATGCTCGCCCAGTGGTGGGAGGAGCGGGGCGAGGAGCACCGCCACGAGCTCGAGGACGCCGTCGCGCGGCTGCGCGACTTCGGCAGCTACCTCGGCCCCGAGGTGGTGATCGCGCTGGCGCCGGAGGCCGGCGACCCGTCCGCGCCGGGCGCGCCGGTGGTGTTCGCCGCCGTCGAGCGCCCGGACGCCTTCCGCGCCTACCTCGAGCAGGAGCTGGCGCGGCTGGCGGCCGAGCACGGCGAGGAGGTCGACGTCGTCCTGGTCGACGACCTCGCCGCCCTGCCGGCGGAGGACGACGCGCTGCTCGTGTGGCTGGGCGACGGCATGCTGGTGGCCAGCCCGCGCGCCGACCGGCTGCGCGCCGCGGTCGCGGCCGCCGGCTCCGGCGACGGCGGCTTCGCCGCCAGCGAGCTGGGCGCCGCCGTCACCGCCGCCTACGCCGACGGCACGCAGTGGCTGCTGGCGGTCGACCTCGAGCCGATCGTCGCCGCCGAGGCGGTGTCCGACGCGGAGCTCGCGGCGTCCGGCTTCACCGACGTGCGCCAGCTCGTGGTCGAGCGCTGGGACGAGGGCGAGCGGGCGGTGATGACCGCCGACCTCTCCTTCGGCGCCGAGCGCCGCGGCATCGCCTCGTGGCTCGCCGCGCCGGCGCCGATGGGGTCGCTCGACTTCGTCTCCGCCGACGCCCACCTCGCGGTCGCCTTCGTGGTCAAGGAGCCGACGGCGCTGCTCGACGACCTGATGGCGATGGCCGGCGAGGGCGACGAGGGCTTCGCCGAGATCGAGCGCGAGCTCGGCGTGTCGGTGCGCGACGACCTGGCGGCGCCGCTCGGCGGCGAGCTGGCCTTCGCCCTCGACGGGCCGTTTCTGCCCGAGCCGTCGTGGAAGCTGGTGATGGAGGTCTACGACCCGGCGACGCTGCAGCACACGTTGGCCACCGCCGTCGCCGAGGCCGACCGCCGCCTGCGCCAGGAAGGGGAGGCGGGGATCGTCCTCGAGTCGGAGGAGGCCGGCGGACGGACCTGGCACCGCATCGCGCGGTCCGGCGTCGAGGTGAGCTACGTCTTCGTCGACGGCTACCTGGTGGCGGCGCCGAGCCGGGCGCTGCTCGAGCGCACCCTGGCGCAGCGCGACGCCGGCTCCACCCTGCCGTCGTCGGCGAAGTTCCGGAGCCTCTTGCCCACCGACGCCCGCGCCGACTTCTCGGCGGTGTTCTTCCAGCACCTCGGGCCGCTGCTGTCGCCGCTGTCGGGCACCCTGACGCGGCTGGGCAGCGGCTCGCTGACGCCGGAGCAGCAGCAGGCGCTGGCGCAGCTCGCCGCCGACGCGCAGCCGACGCTGGCCTACGCCTACGGCGAGGCGAACCGCATCACGGTGGCCGGCACCGGCCCCGGCGGACCGCTGGGCCTGGGCATGAACGCCCTCACCGGCTTCGGCGGCCTCGCCTCCCTCGGGCAGGCGCTGTCCGTCGCCGCCGAGGAGGGCGCCGCCGAGGCGGCGCAGGCCGAGTGACGGCGGGCCGCACGTAGCCCCACCCGCGGGCCCGGGCCGCCGCCTCCAGGCGGCCCGGGCCCTGCCGCACTGCTGACACTTTCGTGCACCACAGTCGTAGGACCGAGAGATGACGAACGACGACGATCCGACCCACCCGCACGAGGAGCCCGCCGCCGCCCGGCAGCCGGTGATCGAGCTCGACGGCCTCGAGGTGCGCCTCGGCGGCCGGCCGATCCTGAAGGGGCTCTCCGGCGCGCTGACCGGCCGCTGCCTGGGCCTGCTGGGCCCCAACGGCGCCGGCAAGACGACGCTGCTCCACACCCTGCTCGGCTTCCACGAGCCGGCCGCCGGCACCGCCCGCGTCTTCGGCCACGACGTGCGCCGCGACCTCGACGCGGTGCGCTCGCTGCTGGGCTACATGCCGGAGAACGACGCCTACGTCGCCAACATGTCGGCGGTGCACCTGGTGCGGCTGATGGGCGAGCTGTCCGGCCTGCCGGCGTCCGAGGCGCTGGAGCGTGCCCACGAGGTGCTGTTCTACGTCGGCCTCGGCGAGGCGCGCTACCGCAACGTCGGCACCTACTCGCAGGGCATGAAGCAGCTCGTCAAGCTGGCGCAGGCGCTGGTCCACGGGCCGCGCCTGCTGCTGCTCGACGAGCCGACCAACGCCCTCGACCCGCCGGCGCGCGAGCGCATGCTGCGCCACGTCACCGAGATCCGCGACAGCGGCGAGGCGCAGATCGTGCTGTCGTCGCACCTGCTGCGCGACGTCGAGCGCTGCTGCGACGAGGTGCTGGTCCTCAAAGACGGCCGGATCGCCGCCTACCGCAACCTCGCCGCCGAGCGCCGCGCCAACCGCAAGTTCCTCGAGCTCGAGCTGCGCGGCGAGACGGACGGCTTCCTCGACGCCATGCGCGGGCTCGGCGCCGAGTGCGCGCTGGCGCCGCGGCGCGGCCGCAACCGGGTGAAGATGGTGCTGCCCGACGGCGTCGAGGTGCGGCGGCTGTACCGCGAGGCGGTGGACCGCGAGGTGCAGATCCGCCGCCTGTCCTACAAGCGCGACTCGCTGGAGGAGATCTTCCTCGCCGCCATGGAGGGCGAGCCGGGCGACGAGGCGGCGCGCCTGGCGATGGCCGGAGGAGCCGCAGAAGCCGGAGAAGGAGCGACCGTCCGATGACCGTCCGCGACCGCGCCTTCCGCCGCTACACCGGCCCGGTGACGCCGCGCCGCTGGCGCTTCCTGGTGCTCTGGCGCTACGCCCGCCGCGAGCTCTTCGCCAGCCGCAGGGTGACCGCCCTCTACGCGCTGTCGTTCGCGCCGATCCTGATCGCGGCGACGGTGATCTACCTGCGCCACAACCTGCCGGCGCTCGAGGCGATGCAGATCGACGCGGCCGCCCTCGTGCCGGTCGACGGCGTGTTCTTCCTCGTCCTCTTGCGCGTGCAGGTCGTGTTCGCCTTCCTGCTCACCGCCTTCGTCGGCCCCGGCCTGGTGTCGCCGGACCTCGCCAACAACGGCCTGCCGCTCTACCTCTGCCGGCCGTTCTCGCGCGCCGAGTACGTGCTCGGCAAGATGACGGCGCTGGTGGTGCTGACCTCGTCGATGACCTGGCTGCCGTTGCTCCTGCTGGTCGCCATCCAGGCGGGGCTCGAGCCGGGGTGGCTGGCGACGCACGGCCACGTCGCCTGGGGCCTCTTCGCCGGCTCGTGGACCGCCATCCTGCTGCTCGCTCTCCTCGCCCTGGCGCTGTCGGCGTGGATCAAGTGGCAGATGCTGGCCGGCGCCATGACGGTGGCCTCGGTGCTGGTGGCCAACGGCGTCGCCGAGTTCGTCAACGGCGTCTTCAAGACGAGCTGGGGCGACCTGCTGTCGCCGGGCAAGCTGGTGTTCGGGCTGTGGGAGCGCATGCTGCGCGACGCCGGCGCCCACGAGCTGCAGGTGCCGGCGGCGACCGCCTGGATCGCGCTGGCCGTCTTCGGCGCCCTCTGCCTGCTGGTGCTGCACCGCAAGCTGCGCGCCTACGAGGTGGTGCGATGAGCGTCCCGGCGGCGGTGCTCGACACCCCGGCCGCGGCGCTGCGCGCCAGTCTCGGCGGCGACGGCCGCATCGTGCTGCGCGACGTCTCGAAGTTCTACGGCGACGTCCTCGGCGTCAACAAGGTGAGCCTCGACGTGGCGCCCGGCATCACCGGCCTGGTGGGGCCGAACGGCTCCGGCAAGACGACGCTCATGAACCTGCTCGCCGGCCTGCTGCGGCCCGACCGCGGCGAGCTCACAGTCCTCGGCCTCACCGCCGACCAGCCTGAGGAGCTGTTCCGCCTGCTCGGCTACGCGACGCAGTACGACGCCTTCCCGCGCGGCCTCTCCGGCTTCGCGTTCGTGCGCGACGCCCTGCGCCTGCACGGCTACACGGCGGCGGCGGCCGAGGAGCGCGCCTGGGAGGCGATCGAGCGCGTCGGCCTGGTGGAGGCGGCGGGGCGCAAGGTGGCGGGCTACAGCAAGGGCATGCGGCAACGCATCAAGCTGGCGCGGGCGATCGCCCACCGGCCGGCGGTGCTGATCCTCGACGAGCCCCTCAACGGCCTCGACCCGATGGCGCGCGCCGAGATGATCGACCTCTTCCGCCACCAGGCGGAGGAGGGGCTGCACGTGCTGATCTCGAGCCACATCCTGCACGAGGTCGACGACCTGTCGGACCGCGTGGTGCTGATCAACGGCGGCTACGTGGTGGCGGAGGGCGACGTCGAAGGGGTGCGCGAGGAGGTCGAGGAGCAGCCGATCCAGGTGCTGGTGCGCTGCGACCGGCCGGCGCTGTTGGCCTCGCGCCTGTTCCACGAGGACCACGTTACCGAGGCGGTGCTGCACGAGGACCGCCGCGGCCTCTTGGTGCGCACCCGCGACGCCGACCGCTTCTACCTGCTGCTCAACCGCCTGGTGCTCGACGAAGGGCTGGCGGTCGAGGCGGTGGCGCCGGCGGACGCCGACGTGGGAGCGGTCTACCAGTACCTGATCGGTGGGGAAGGGGGCAACACGTGAGCGGAGCGATGACCGCCGCCCGCGCCGCCGGCGGCGACGCCCGGCAGGACGAGGCGGAGTACGAGAACGGTTCGGCGGCCGGCGCCGCCGGGCGCGGCGCCGAGCTGCTGGCGGCGCCGCCCGCCAGCCGCCGCATGCGCTGGACGCAGCTCGCCGCCGTCACCAAGCTCGAGCTGGTGCGCCAGATCGTCCTCCGCCGCGCCTTCGGGGCGATGGTGCTGGCC
>CAZLBJ010000195.1:0-8942 GCA_964557755.1 uncultured Thermoanaerobaculia bacterium | reverse complement strand
CGCGGCTCGAGACGCTGTCCACCCTCTTCGTCCGGCGCCTCGCCCTCACCGCCGCCGCGGTCGGCCTGCTGGCGGGCGCCGGCGGGCGCCGGCGGCGCGCCGCACAGGCCGAGGCCGGCGCGGGGCAGGCCGCCAGCCCCGGAGAGCCGTGGGTGTGGCTGGCTCTGCCGCTGCTCCTCGCCGGCGCCGCGCTGTGCGACCACCCGGCGGCGGCGCTGGCGCTGCTCGCGGCCGCCGGCGCGGCGCTGGCCGCGTGGCTGTGCGAACGGCGCGGCAGCGCCGCCGGCGTCGTCCTCCTGGTGCTCCTCGCCGCCGTCCTCGCCGCCGGCGTGTGGGAGACCGCGCACCGCCACTTGCTGCGCCGCGAGCTCGCCGGCCGCGTGCTGCCGCGGCTCGGCGCCCTGGAGGAAACGGAGCGACGGGACCTCGCCGAGCGGATCGACGGCTTCTTCGCCGGCGCCGATCTCACCCGTTTCGTGCCCCGCTCGCCCGCGGGACTGGGGCGCGAGGACCTCGCCTTCCTGCTCTGGCAGGCGTCGCCGCTGGCCCGGCCGCACGCCCTGTCGCGGCTGGCGGTGCAGCCGATCGTCGAGGGCGTGCCGTCGTCGTTTTCGTTCGGCGTGCCGGTCGACGAGCTGGGCATGGTCGACGAGGAGCCGCAGCGCTGGCAGGGGCGGCTGTCGGTGCCGCTCGCGGGCCGCCTGCTCGAGGGCACCACCCAGATCGCCTACCGCGGCGAGTCGTGGGCGCTGGTGCGCTGGTCGCTGCTGCCGCTGCCCGGCTTCCGCCTCGGCCGCGGCGCCGAGCTCGAGAACGTCGAAGCGGCGCTTCTGCGCGGCCTGCCGGGCGGGCCGGCGGTGACCGGCCTGCCGGAGTCGAGCGTCTACGTCTACTACGCCCCGAACGGCCGCGCCTTCGCCTCGCCGTGGCGCGAGGAGACGCGGCTGCCGCCGGCGCTCGGCCGCGAGGCGCGCACCGAGGCGCGGGTGGCGACGCCGGAGGGCCCTGCCTGGGCGGTGTCGCGGCCGGTGCCGGCGGCGGCGGGCGGCGGCTGGGAGGTGCTCTACCTGCCGCTGTTGACGCCGCGCAACGCCCTCGAGCGGGTCGGCACGCGCGCCCTCGAGGTGCTGCTGGCGGTGCTCGCCGCGGCGCTCCTGGTGCTCGCCGTCGCGCTGCCGCGGCCCGCCTTCCGCCGTCTGCTCGGCCGCACTTGGCGCTCCTACTCGCGGCGCCTGCTGATCGTCTACACCTTCCTCCTGCTGGTGCCGCTGCTGCTGCTCAACGTGGTGCTGGTGTCGGCGGTCGAGAACCGCCTGCGCCAGGAGCAGCGCACCACCGGCGAGGCGGCGCTGGCCTCGGCGCAGAAGGTGGTGGGGGACTACCTCGCCTCGGTCGAGCCGGGCTTCGACCTCGCCAACGTGCTCGACGACGAGCTGCTGCTGTGGATCTCCGAGGTGCTGCGCCACGAGATCAACCTCTACTGGGGGAGCGAGGTGTGGGCGTCGTCGAAGCCGGAGCTGTTCACCGCGCGCCTCTTGCCCAAGCGCATCCCCGGCGAGAGCTACGCCGCCATGTCGTTCCGCGGTTACGACCTGGCGGCGCGCACCAACCGGGTGGGCGACATCTCCTACCTCGAGCTCTACGCGCCGCTGCGCATCGGCGACGCCGCGAGCGGGCCGAGCAACTTCTTCCTCTCCATGCCGCTCCTGGCACAGCAGGAAGAGGTGGCCCGCGAGCTGGCGACGCTGCGCCGCCAGGCGCTGCTGGTGACGGCGGTGCTGATCGTGCTGGTGACCGCCGTCGGCGCGCGCCTGTCGCGCCGCTTCAGCCGGCCGCTCACCGAGCTGGTCGAGGGCACGCGGCGCATCGCCGCCGGCGCGCCGTCGCTCGACCTGTCGCCGACCGAGCTCGAGCTGGCGGCGCTGGTCGAGGCGGTCGACGAGATGGCGCGCAAGATCGCCCACGGCCGCGAGCGGCTGCTGCGCGAGAAGCAGGTGGTCGACCGCATGGTCGAGCACATCACCTCCGGCATCGTGTCGGTGGACCACGAACGGCGGGTGCTGATGCGCAACCGGGTGGCCGCGGAGCTGCTGGGCGTGGCGGTGGGCGACCGCCTGGACGAGGCGCTCGCCGCCCACCCGCGCATCGCTGGCCTCGCCCCCTGGCTGGCCGCCGCCGACCGCGACATCGTGCAGCGCACCGTCCGCCTGCCGCCGACCTTGCCGCCCGAGGGCGACGGCGGCGAGGCGGCGGAGGAGGGCGGCGAGCGCGAGTGGACGCTGGTGTGGGTGCCGGTGCCCGGCGAGGGCGAGCCGGCGGCGCTGCTGGTGGTCGAGGACGTCACCGAGACGATGCGCAGCCAGCGCCTCGAGGCGTGGGCCGAGATGGCGCGCATCATCGCCCACGAGATCAAGAACCCGCTGACCCCGATTCGCCTCAACATCGAGCACCTGCAGCAGGTGTGGAGCGACCAGCGCGGCCAGGGCGCCCCCGACGAGCGCTTCGCGCAGGTGCTGGAGCGCGCCACCGGCAACGTCCTGGCGCAGGTCGATGAGCTGCGCCAGATCGCGTCGGAGTTCTCGACCTACAGCCGCATCCCGAAGATCGACCCGCGGCCGGGCGACCTGGTGGAGGCGCTGCGGGAGCTGGCCGAGCCCTACCGCGCGGCGCCGCCGCCGGGGGTGGTGGTGGAGGTGGAAGCGGAGCCGGCGTCGATCGAGGCGCGCTTCGACCGGCGCCTGCTGTCGCGCGCGGTGCGCAACCTGGTGGAGAACGCGCTGCGCGCCAGCGCCGGCGGCGGCAGGGTGGTGCTGCGGGTCGAGCGCCAGGCTGCTACGCCGGTGGCGGCGGACGGCGACGACGGCGGCGCCCCCCCGGCGGCCGGCGCCGAGGCGCGCATCGCGGTGCTCGACAGCGGTCCGGGCATCGACCCGTCGCTGCTGCAGCGCATCTTCGACCCGTACTTCTCGACCTACGACACCGGCACCGGCCTCGGCCTGCCCATCGCCCGCCGCATCGCCGAGGAGCACGGCGGCACGATCGGCGCCCGCAACCGCCCCGGCGGCGGGCTGGAGGTGTACATCACCCTGCCGGCGGCATAGCTCGGCACCCACTTTTCCGGTCGGCGTGGATCTACTCCGTGCATGGATTGGTACTACGAGAAGGGAGGGCAGCAGAGAGGTCCTGTGAGCGGCACCGATCTGCTGCGGATGCTGTCGGCGAAGATGCTCGACTGGAACTCCCGCGTCTGGCACGAAGGGCTACGAGGCTGGACCCGGGCGGCCGAGGTCGAGGACCTGCGCGCGATGCGGACCTCCGGTTCCGGCTGGCGCGACAACCAGCTGCTGACGCGCCTGGCGGCGCTCCTCGTCGGCTTCGTCGGCCTCCTGCTCGGCACCGAGGTTTGGGCGTACGCACGCCTGGCGGAGATCCTGCGTGGGGTGGAGCGGGGCATCGTATTCTCTCGCCACGAGCTGACCGTGCACCTGGCGCTCCAGCGGCAGATCGCCGAGTTGGTCCTGGGCCTGGCAATCCTCGCGACCGTGGCCTTCATCGCCTGGTTCCGGCGTTCGTACCAGAACCTGGGCCTGCTGGGTACGGGCGGCCTGCAGTCGACGCCGGGATGGGCGACGGGCGCCTGGTTCGTGCCCGGCCTCAATCTCGTCCGCCCCTACCGTATCGCCCGGGAGATGTGGACCGTATCCCGGCGGGCCGCAGCTCCCGGCGACCCGGCGATCGCTTCGCACGGCCTCGTCGATCTGTGGTGGGGCCTGGGAATCCTCTCCCTAGTGATCGCGGCGACCGGAGCTTGGCAAGCGCTCTGGGCCGGCGACGCGGCCACCCTGCGAACGATCTACAAGCTCCTGGCGGCGGCGGACCTGCTGATGATCGGTAGCCTGGCGGTCCAGGTGCGGATGACGTTCGAACTGCTGCACGCTCAGACCTCCGCCGCGGTAGATCGGGGGCTCATCCGGTTGGACTGAGCTCTGTCGGCTCCTGCGAAACGGGCCACCAGGGAGCAGCGCCAGCACCTCCCGCGCCGCGCCGCCCACGTTCTCGAGCACGCTCTGCTCTGCGATGCGGCGCAGCCAGGGGGCGGCGCGCTCCTCGACGTACGGCGCCAGGTGGGGGTGGGCCTCGAGCGGCCGTCGAGGAAGAGCACGTTGGAGCAGACGACGTAGGCGACGTCGAGCGCCGCGCGCAGTGCCTCGTTGCAGCGCTCATAGATCTCCTGGTCGTCGACGTAGGGCGTGCCGAGCTCCACCGGCACCAGGGCGGCGATCTCCTCGCGGCCGAGCTCGCGCTGGCCGACGATCTCGTAGTCGGTCCAAGTCCAGCGCGTCGGCGCCGGTGCCGGCGCGGCGGCCGGCTCCGCGGCCGGCGGCGCGAGCGGGGGCACCGTGGCGCAGCCGGCGGCGGCGAGCAAGGTGATCAACGAGACGAGCAGCTTGGCGGGTGCGTTTCGGCGCGGCATGGCGACGGCCTCCGAGGATGGCGATAGGGCTCCGGGCGGCAGCGGCCGGACGCTATCAGAGGGCCCGGCGCGCAGGAGTCCCCGGGGTAAGATCCTCGCTCGATGCCTGTCCCAGGGATGCCCGCGAACGTCGCCGGCCGGCTCGTTGCCGCGATGGCCGTGCTGTTCGTCACCGCCGGCCTGCTCGCTTCTTGCGGCGGCGGCGTCGCCCGCCCGGAGAAGGCGGAGGGGTCGGCACTGTGGGTGGCGGCGGGGGACGTCGGGCGGCTGGACGCCGAGACGCGGGCGATGCTGCGCGGCGGCGGCATCCGCGAGCTGTTCGTCGAGGCCGGCACGCTGGCGGCCGAGGGCGGAACGCTCGCGGTCGCCGCCGGCCTGGGCGACGCCGCCGGCGTGCGCATGCCGGTGACGCTGGTGGTCGGCGGCGAGTGGCCGGCCGCCGCCGACCCGGAGGCCGCGGCGGCGGCGCTGGCACCGGCGCTGCGCACGCTGCGGCGGCGCGCCGAGGAGCGCGGGCTGACGCCGGTGGGGTACCACCTCGACGTGGTGCCGCCGCGCGGCGAGGACGCGCTCGAGCGCTACGCCGCCGCGCTGGAGGCGACCCGCGAGGCGGTCGACGCCGACCTGCTGCTGTCGGCGAGCCTCGATCCGCAGACGCTCGCCGCCGAGGGCGCCGAGGCGGTGGCCGGGGCGGTGGACTTCGTGGTGCCCTTCCTCTACGGGCAGCGGCCGGACGCCGGACCCGCCCCGGCCGGCGACGCCGCCTGGGACCTCGGTGCCGCCGAGCCCGCCCTGGCGCGGCTGGCGGAGCTCGGCCGCCCCTATCTCCTCGGCATCGGCACCGCCGGCGTGCTGCGCCGCCTCGGCCGCGACGGCGAGACGGTGGAGGAGACCCGCGAAGCGCGGCTGCGCGACGTGGTGGGGCGGCCGGCGCTGGCGCCGGGCCGTGCCGCGCTGCTCGACGCCCTCGACCGCCAGAGCTACGCCTTCGAGGCCGAGCGCGCCGTCGTTCTCGGCCGCTGGCGCCTCGGCCGCGGCGAGCAGGTGCAGGTCCTGCGCCTCTCCGCCCACCACCTGCGCCGCGCGGCGGCGCGCGCCGAGGAGGTGAGCCCCGAGCTCCACCTCGGCCAGGTCTACGTGCGGCTGGCCGCCGCCGGCGAGGACCTGTCGCTCTCCCCCGGCGAGCTCGCCGCGGCGGGCGGCGAGGGGCCGCTGGTGCCGGAGCTGGCGGTGACCGTCGAGCCGGCCGGCGGCCGCGGGCGCTTCCGCGTCCGTCTCGCCAACCGCGGTCCCGTGGCCACCGACGTCGCCTACTACGAGACCAACTACGTCGAGCTGCGCGCCCTCGGCGGCGGCACCATCGCCAGCGTCGACGGCGGCGGCTTCCAGCGCTACCAGATCGAGCACGAGGGGCGGCGCGTGGCCGACACGCGGGCGCTGCGCGCCGCCGACCGCGTCAAGCTGTTCGCGCCGCTGGTCGAGCCGGGGGACGAGGTGGTCAGCGGCCCCGTCGAGATCCGCGGCGCGCCGCGCGGCGGGCCGGTGGTGGTGGCGACGGCGCGCTTCGCGGTACCCGGCGGCGAGCTGGCGGAGCCGCCGGCGGTGACCTGGCCGGGTTCCGAGGCGGAGTCCGGCGGCCGCTGAGGCCGTCCGCGGCCGGCCTGCGCCGCGGGCGGGTAGAATGGCTGCGGCCGGCGGCGCTCCGCAGCTCCTTCCGCCGCCGGCGCACCGCATCCGATCCCATGCACCGCGCGCCGCGGCCGCCGCCGCCGCGGCCCCCGCAAAGGAGACCCTGCCGATGAGAGCCCGTCCGTCCGTCCCGTCCCTCCTCCCCGTCCTGCTGCCGGCCGTCCTGCTCCTCGTGCTGCTGCCGGCGGCGCCGGTCGCCGCCCAGGGCGACGTCCTCACCCCCTGGGACGTCGCCCGCCTGCGCGCCGTCGGCGACGCGGTGGCGTCGCCCGACGGCCGTCACGCCGCCTTCACCGTCGCCGTGCCGCGCAACCCGATGGAGGAGGACAACGGCGCCGCCTGGGAGGAGCTGCACGTCGCCTTCCCCGACGGCACCACGCGCCCGTTCGTCGGCGGCGAGGTCAACGTCGGCGGCGTGCGGTGGACGCCGGACGGCACCGGCATCGCCTTCCTCGCCAAGCGCGGCGACGACGAGGAGCGAGCCATCTACGTCATCCCGCTGGCCGGCGGCGAGGCGCGGCGCGTCGTCTCCCACCCGAGCGGCGTCGACGACTACGCCTTCTCCCCGGACGGTACCCGCGTCGCCTTCGTCGCCACCGAGGAGGAGGACGAGGAGCGCAGCGAGCTCGAGGAGAAGGGCTTCGACGCCGAGGTCTACGAGGAGGACTGGCGGCCGGACCGCGTGTGGGTGGCGCCGCTCGCCGACGGCGTCGCCGGCGAGGCGCGGGCGCTCGAGCTCGCCGGCTCCGCCGACAGCGTGCGCTGGAGCCCGGCCGGCGACCGCCTGGCGGTCACCGTGGCGCCGACGCCGCGGGTCGACGACAGCTACATGTACCGCCGCGTCAAGGTGATCGACCCGGCCACCGGCGCCGTCGCCGCCGAGATCGCCAACCCCGGCAAGCTGGGCGAGATCGAGTGGAGCCCGGACGGCCGCCACCTGGCGTTCCTCTCCGGCGCCGACGTCCACGACCCGCTGCAGGGGCGGCTGACCGTGGCGCCCGCCGCCGGCGGCGCCCTGCGCGACCTGCTGCCCGGCTTCGAGGGGCACGTCAGCGGGGTCGAGTGGAGCGACGCCGACACCCTGCTCTTCCTCGCCGACCAAAGGGTGCACTCGTGGGTCGGCAGCGTCGAGCTGGACGGCTCCGGCCGCCGCGAGCTGGTGGGGGCGGCCGACGAGGTGTGGGCGGACTTCGACCGCGGCGGCGACGGCAGCCTGGTGCTGGTCGCCGACGCGCCCAGCCATCCGCGCGAGCTGTTCCGCTGGAGCGGCGAGGGCGCGCCGCGGCGGCTGACCACCAGCAATCCGTGGCTGGCCGAGAAAAGGCTGGCGCCGCAGGAGGTGGTGACCTTCGCGGCGCGCGACGGCCTCGAGCTCGACGGCATCCTGATCCGCCCGCTCGACGCCCGCGCCGGGCAGCGCCATCCGCTGATCCTCGCCGTCCACGGCGGCCCGGAGTCGCATCACACGGACGGCTGGCTGACCGGCTACTCGGCGCCCGGCCAGGTGGCGGCGGCGCGCGGCTTCGCCGTCTTCTACCTCAACTACCGCGGCTCGACGGGCCGCGGCGTCGAGTTCTCGAAGCTGTCGCAGGGCGACCCGGCGGGCAAGGAGTTCGACGACCTGGTCGACGGCGTCGACCACCTGGTCGGCCTTGGTCTCGCCGACCGCGACAGGGTCGGCATCACCGGCGGCTCCTACGGCGGCTACGCGACGGCCTGGGGCTCGACCTACCACACGGAGCGTTTCGCGGCCGGGGTGATGTTCGTCGGCATCAGCGACCTGGTGTCCAAGCTCGGCACCAGCGACATCCCGCAGGAGCTCTACCTGGTGCACGCCCGCCGCTGGCCGTGGGAGAACTGGCAGCTGATGATGGAGCGCAGCCCGCTGCACTACGTCGAGCAGGCGCGCACGCCGCTGCTGATCATGGGCGGCACCGACGACCCGCGGGTCGACCACAGCCAGTCGCTGGCCCTCTACCGCTACCTCTCGATCCTAGGAAACGTGCCGGTGCGCCTGGTGCGCTACCCGGGCGAGCACCACGGCAACCGCAACGCCGCCGCCCGCCTCGACTACAACCTGCGCATGCTGCGCTGGTTCGAGCACTACCTCCAGGGAGAAGGCGGCGAGCCCCCGCCGCCCGAGATCGGCTACGCCGACCCCGAGGCGGAGGAGGAGGACGAGGACGAGGAGGAGGATGAAGAGGACGAGGACGAGACCGAGGAGGAGGAGCTCCACGGCTGAGGGTCGATGGCCATGACGGCCATCGGCTCGCCGTGGAAGGTACCGCGCTCGACGATCTGCCAGCCGAGGCGGGCGTAGAGGCGTTCCTGATCGGTGGCGTAGAGGAACAGGCGGGAGTGGCCGAGGCGGGCGGCCTCCTGCTCGACGCGGCGGGTGAGGGCCTCGCCGAGGCCGCGCCGGCGGTACGGCGGGTGGACGTAGAGGAAGGCGAGGCGCGGCACGTACGGCGGCAGGCCGGCGGGGAGGTCGTCGACCAGCACGGCGGCGCCCAGCGACTCGCCGCCGTCGAGGGCGACGAAGCCGATCGGCGCCACGTCGCGCCGCGCGAACCCCCGCACCTTCGCCTCCCATCCGGGAGCCCCCAGAGGGCGTTCGATATCGCGCCCGAACTCCGCGTGCAGCCACGCGGCGACGGTGGGCAGGTGCTGCGGGTGGTCGGCGAGGTAGGCGAGGGTCGGCGTGGCGGCGCTCATCGCCGTAAAAGCCTATCCCACCGCCGCGCTTGAACCCGGCGTCGAACGTCAACGTCAACGTCAA
>CAZLBJ010000194.1:0-3341 GCA_964557755.1 uncultured Thermoanaerobaculia bacterium | reverse complement strand
GCCGCGGTGCCGCGCGACGGCTCCGCCCCCCAGGCGACCCGCGCCACGTCGCCGACGCGCACCGGCACGCCCTCCTCGCGGCGCACCACCGCCGCCGCCACCTCGCGCGGGTCGCGCACCCGGCCGAGCCCGCGCACCCGGTACTCCTGGCCGCCCTCGACGTGGAAGCCCGCCGCCGGCGCGCGGCTGGCGCGGGCCACCGCCTCGACGACCTCCGGCAGCGACACCCGGTGGCGGGCGAGGTCCTCGGGCCGCAGCGTCACCCGCAGCTCGCGCACCTCGCCGCCGATCGGCACCACCTGCGAGATGCCGGGGAGCCCGAGCAGGGCGCGCCGCACCACCGTCTCGGCGAGGCGCCGCAGCTCCATCGGCGGCACCGTCTCGGAAGTGAGGGCGAGAAAGGTGATCTCGCCCATCACCGAGCTGATCGGCCCCAGCTCGGGGCGCTGCGCCTGGCGCGGCAGCTCGACGCGCTGTAGGCGCTCGGCGACCACCTGGCGGGCGCGGTAGACGTCGGCGCCCCACGCGAACTCCACCCACACCACGGAGATGCCGTCGGCCGAGACGGAGCGCAGCCGCCGCACGCCGCCCGCGCCGTTGATCGCCGACTCGACGGGGAAGGTCACCAGCAGCTCGACCTCCTCCGGCGCCATCCCCGACGCCTCGGTGACCACGGTGACGGTGGGGGCCGACAGGTCGGGGAAGATGTCCACCGGCACCGTCGGCACGAACAGGGTGCCGGCGATCAGCAGCACCGCCGCCGCGCCGAGCACCAGCGGCCGGTGGCGCAGCGAGAAGGCGATCCAGCGGTCGAGCAGGCCCCGCGGCGCCAGAACGGCGCCGGCGTCCGCGTCAGTGGACATGGCCGTGGGCCTCGCCGCCGGCCATCAGGGCGGTGCGGCGGATGGCGTCGCCGCCGCGGACGACCAGGCGCTGGCCGGGGCGCAGCGGCTCGACCAGGGCGCGCTCGCCCTGGCGGACGGCCACCCGCACCTCCTGGCGCACGAAACGCTCGCCGGAGAGCTGCAGGTAGACGACCGTCACGCCGCCGTCGTCGACCAGCGCCGAGGTCGGCACCACGACGCCGGACCGCGACTCGGCGAGCAGCACCTCCGCCTCGGCGGTACCGCCGAGCGGCAGGCCGGTGTCCTCCGCCACCTCGAGGAGCACCGACACCGTGCCCTTGGCCGGGTCGACCTCGGGAGCGGCCGAGACGAAGCGCACGCGGTCGGCCGCGAAGTGCCGCGGCGGGCCCTCCCCCGACTCCAGCACCAGGCCGGCGGGGGGGGCGGCGGCGACGCGGCGCGCGGCCTCCGGGGCCAGGTCGACGGCGACCCACACCGGCGAGGTGCGTACCACGCGGGCCAGGGTGTCGCCGGCGTGCACCGCGGCGCCCGGCGAGGCGACCACGGCCGCCACCTGGCCGGTGAGCGGCGAAGCGAGCACCACGCGCTCGGCGCCGCCGCCGCCGGAGCGCGCCGCGCGGGCGGTGGCGAGGTCGCGCCGCGCCGCGTCGAGGCCCACCCGCAGCGCGCCCTCGCGGGTGCGGGCCTCGTCGACCTCGCGGCGGCTGACCGCCTCGAGCTCGAGCAGCGCCGCGAGCCGCCGCGCGCGCTCCTCGGCGGTGGCGAGCTCGAGCTCCAGCGCGGCGACGCGGGACTCGAGCTCCGCCAGGCTGCGCTCCGCCGCCACCCGCGGCACGAGGTGGAACAGCGGCGCGCCGGCGTCGACGCGCTGGCCGGGGAACGGCCATGGGCGCGGGCGCAGCACGGCGTCGACCGGCGCGGTCACCACGGCGGCGCCCTCGGCGGACGGCCGCAGGCGAGCGAAGCCGCGTACGCTGCCGGCCAGCTCGCCGCTGCGCACCCAGGCGGTGGCGAAGTCGGCCTGCCACTGCTGCTCCTTGAGAAAGTCGACCGGCTCGGCGGCGGTCGAGGCGCCGCGCGGGGCGGGCGCCCGCAACAGGGCGCCCGGCGAGCCGGCCTCGCCGACGCGCAGCGCGCCGCCGCGGATCTCCTCGCGGCCGGACGGCCCGGTGACGCGGAACAGCAGCTCCACCTCGCCCGCCCGCTCGGGGGTGATCTCGACCGGGTAGATCCCCGGCCGCGACGGTTCGGTGGCCGCGAACACCTGCTCGCCGCCGGCGCCGCGCAGGACGACCTCCACCCTCCCCTCCGCGAGCGGCGTGAAGCCGTCGAGCACGGTGACGTGGGTGTGCGACACGGCCGTCTCTCCCACGGTGAGCGGCGGTGCCTCCGGGAACACCTCGTAGTGCTCGCCCCAGGCGGTCACCGACCAGCTCTCGGCGGGCGGCGCGGCGGCCTGCTCGGACTCGCCGCCGCAGCCGAGGACGGCGCCGAACAGAACGGCGAAGAGGAGAGAGGTCGGGCGCGAGGCGATTCGCAGGAGCCGAGAGAGGCACGCGAACGGAGCGGCGAGGAGAGCGGGCGTGAAGGTGGCCGGGCCGCGGGCACCTCTGCGCCGCCCGGTGTGCGGCGTAGGTGCGCTCGGTGTCCGGCAGGTGCTCCACGGCGCTGCACTGGGCGCGCAGGGGAGCTCGCGCCGCCGTTCAATCCCGGAACGGCCGGCGATCGCCGTCTCCCCTCGCCGCTCAGTGCTGGTGGTCGCCGTCGTCATGGCTGGGGTCGTCGTTCTCGCCGGCGTCGTGCTCGTGGTCGTCCTCGCCGTGGCTGTGGGTGGTGCCGTCGTCGTGGCTGTGCGCCGCCTGCTGGCGGGCGTCCTCCTCGCTCAGCTCCTCGCCGCTCACCTCCTCCGGGAACGCGGGCTCGTAGGCGACCTCCTCCTCGGTGGTCGTGGCGGTCTCAGGCGGGGCGGCGGGAGCGTCGGCGGCGGGCTCGGCGCCGCCGCCGCAGCCGAGGGCGGCGGCGAGGAAGGCGGCGAAGGCCAGGGCGGCGAGGGCGCGGAGCTTCGGCGCCGGGCTCGGGGTACGGGGATGGCTCATGGGGTCTCTCCTCGCGTCGGTGGATCGGGTTCAGTGCCGGAAGACGTGGACGGAGACGGCGCCGCGGCGGGGACGGGCGCCGCGGTCAACCGCTCGACTTCGCGGTGGGCGGCGAGCGCCTCGCCGGACAGCTCCAGCGCGCCGAGGCGGGCGCGGTGCACCGCCGCCAGCACGTCGACCAGCGCCGTCACGTCCAGCTCGCCGGCGGTGAAGGCGGCGAGCGCCGCGGTCTCGGCGGGCGCGGCGTCGGCGGCCGCCGCGGCCGCCGCCTGCGCCGCGCCGCGCAGGTGGTCGTAGCGCGCCACGGCGCCCGCCAGCTCGGCGTCGAGGCGCCGGCGCAGCAGCTCGACGCGGGCGCCGAGGCTGTCGACGCGCGCCT
>CAZLBJ010000193.1:0-12803 GCA_964557755.1 uncultured Thermoanaerobaculia bacterium | reverse complement strand
GGTCGAGCCGCTCGCCGAGGCTCACCCTCAACCGCCGTCTCCCCGGCCGAGGCGGTGGGTCGGTGACTCGGGTTCCGCGTCCTCGCGCTCGTCGTCGATCACTCGGAAGTCGACGTCGACGGCGTCGCCGCCCGCCGGTCCGGTGGAGCCCCCGCGCGCGGCGGCGACGCGCACCATGAAACGGGCGGCGAGCACGCCGGCCAGCCAGCCGCCGAGCCGGCGGCGCAGCGGCGGCACCAGCAGCGCGAAGCCTGCGAGGTCGGTGAGCAGGCCCGGGGTGAGCAGCACGGCGCCGGCGAGCAGCACCAGGATGCCGTCCACCAGCTCGCGGTGCGGCGGCCGCCCGGCGGCGAGCGCCTCGCGGAAGCGCCGCCAGGTCGCCGTCCCCTGGTGGCGGGCGAGGGCGGCGCCGAGGATGCCGGTGACGACCACCAGCGCCACGGTGGGCACCAGCCCGACGTGCCGCCCCAGCCAGACGAGGATCGCCAGCTCGGCGAGCGGCACGAGGATGAAGAGGAGGGCGAGGCGCAGCAGCACGCGGCCACTCTGCACGGTCGGCGGGCGGCGGTCAACTCCGCACAGGACTAGAATCGGAAGAGGATTTCAGAGACTCAATGGTGGCGCCCGCCCTTTCCGCATGCCGGACGAACCCCTCGGCGAAGGGGCGAAGAGGTGGGCGGGAGGAGCTCGAGATGACGGAACGGCGGCGCAGGTGGAGAGTGCGGTGGGCCACGACGGCGTTGCTCGTGATCGTGGCGGCGGCCGGGAGCACCGCCGATCCCGCCCCCGCCGATCCTCGCGCTGCCGGCGTGGCGGCCGCGCGGGCGTGGCGGGCGGAGCATGCGCCGACGTTGCTGGCCGAGTTCCGGGAGCTGCTGGCGATCCCCAACGTCGCCTCCGACCTGCCGAACATCCGCGCCAACGCCGAGGCGATCGCCGCCGCCTTCCGCCGCCGCGGCGCGGCGGTGGAGCTGCTCACCCTGCCCGACGCGCTGGAGGCGCCGCCGGTGGTCTTCGGCACGCTGCCGGCGGAGGTCGCCGGGGCGCCGACGCTGGTGCTCTACGTCCACTACGACGGCCAGCCGGTGGACCCGGAGCGCTGGTCGTCGCCGCCCTGGGAGCCGGCGCTGCTCACCGCCGCCCGCGAGGCCGGCGGCACGCCGCGGCCGTGGCCGGCGCCGGGCGAGGCGGTGGACCCGGAGTGGCGCATCTACGCCCGCTCGGCCGGCGACGACAAAGCGCCGCTCGCCGCCCTGCTCGGCGCCCTCGACGCGCTGGCCGCCGCCGGCGTGCCGCGCCGCGCGCACGTCAAGCTGTTCTTCGAGGGCGAGGAGGAGGCCGGCTCGCCGCACCTGGCGCGCTACGTCGAACGCTACGCCGATCGCCTCGCCGCCGACGCCTGGCTGTTCCTCGACGGGCCGGTGCACCAGAGCGGCCGGCCGCAGCTCTTCTTCGGCGTGCGCGGCTACGCGGGCCTCGACGTCACCGTCTACGGCGCCGACCGCTACCTCCACAGCGGCCACTACGGCAACTGGGCGCCGAACCCGGGCGTCGCCCTCGCCCACTTGGTGGCGGGCCTGAAGGCGCCGGACGGCCGCGTGCTGGTCGACGGCTTCTACGACTCGATGACGCCGCTCGGGGAGGCGGAGCGCCGGGCGCTGGCCGCCGTCCCGCCGTTCGAGGACGCGCTGCGCCGCGAGCTGGGCCTGGCGCCGGAGGCCGTCGAGGGCGGCGGCGGCGAGCGCTACGGCGAGCGCATCGCCCTGCCGTCGCTCAACCTGCGCGGCATGGCGTCGGCCACCGTGGGGGAGACGGCGCGCAACGTCATCCCGCCGTCGGCCACCGCCTCCTTCGACCTGCGCCTGGTGGCCGGCCAGGAGCCGGAGGCGATGCTCGACCTGGTCGAGGCGCACCTGCGCGGCCGGGGCTGGCACCTGGTGCGCGACGAGCCCACCGCCGCCGAGCGCCGCGCCCACCCGAAGCTCGCCCGCGTGGAGCGCCGCGGCGGCTACCGCGCGGTGCGCACGCCGATGGACCTGCCGGCCGCCGGCTGGGTGGTCGCCGCCGCCGAGGCCGCCGCCGACAGTGTTTCCGAGGGCGGCGAGCTGGTGCTGCTGCCCACCCTCGGCGGCTCGCTGCCGCTCTACGTGGTCGAGGACGCCCTCGCCACGCCGCTGGTCGGCGTCCCCATCGCCAACCACGACGACAACCAGCACGCGCCGGACGAGAACCTGCGCCTGGGCAACCTGTTCTACGGCATCGACCTGCTCGCCGCCGTCCTCGCCGGCGGCGGCGTGTAACCCTTCACCGCCTGCGCACTCTGTACGCCCCGAGGAGGAACGACGCCATGGACCCGAGACTCGACAAGACGTACTGGATGCTGCGGCTGACCTACGGCCTGGTGCCGGTGGTCGCCGGGCTGGACAAGTTCGTCGGCCTGCTGGCCGACTGGGAGGCCTACCTGAGCCCGGCGATCGCCGACATGCTGCCGGTCGACCCGTCGACCTGGATGGCGATCGTCGGCGTCATCGAGATCGTCGCCGGCCTGGTGCTGCTCGCCTGGAAGCCGCGGCTGGGCGCCTGGGTGGTCGCCGCCTGGCTGCTGCTCATCGCCGTCAACCTGGTGATCGCCGGCTTCTACGACATCGCCGTGCGCGACGTGGTGATGGCGATCGGCGCCGTCGCCCTCGCCCGCCTCGCCGAGGTCCACGACGAGCACCCTTCGGCCGCTGCCGCGCGGGCGACGACGTGAGCGGCGAGCGCCGGGCACCGGGGCCCGGCCCCGCTCCGGTCCCCGCCCCGGCCGCCGCGCCCGCCGCGCCGACGGACCGCGAGCTGGTGGCCGCCGTGCGCGCCGGCCGCTGCGACGCCTTCGAGACGCTGATGCGCCGCCACAACCGCTCTCTCTTCCGCCTCTGCCGGTCGCTCTTGGGCGACGAGGCCGAGGCCGAGGACGTCGCCCAGGACGCCTGGGTGCGCGCTTACCGCCACCTCGGCCAGTACGCGGGCGAGGGCGCCTTCGCCACCTGGCTGCTGCACATCGCCAAGCACGAGGCGCTGGCGCGGCTGCGCCGCCGCCGCCGCCAGGAGCCGCTGCCCGAGGGCGCCGAGTCGGTGCTGCGCTGGGAGGACCTCGGCCGCGCCGCGCCGCCGAGCCCGGAGGAGCGCGCCTCGAGCGGCGAGCTCGGCCGCCTGCTCGAGGAGGCGGTCGACTCGCTGGGCGACGGCTACCGCGCCGTCTTCGTGCTGCGCGACGTCGAGGGCCTGTCGACGCCGGAGACGGCAGCGCTGCTCGACCTCTCGGTGCCCAACGTCAAGGTGCGCCTGCACCGCGCCCGCGCCGCCCTGCGCGGCGAGCTCGAGCGCCGCCTCGGCGACGAGGTGCGCAGCCTGTGGAGCTTCGACGGCGCCCGCTGCGACCGCCTGACGGACGCCGTGCGGCGCCGGCTGGACCTCTGAAACGAAAACGCCCGGGGACCGCGCGTCGCGGCCCGCCGGGCGCCGTACGGCGGTACTGCGGAGAGACCTACTCGGCGCCAGCGCCCGCGGCCACCGTGTCGCCGCCGCCGAGGTCGGCGACCCGCTGACGGACCTCGGCCAGCTCGTCCTGCGGCAGCGGGATCAGGCCGAGGTCGGCGAGGTAGCCGTCCTCGCCCATCGCCCCGGGGCTCACGAACTCGTCCGCGAACTCGCGCAGCCCCGGGATGACGCCGGCGTGGGCGTCCTTGACGTAGAAGAACAGCGGCCGCGACACCGAGTAGTCGCCGCTGGCGATGGTGTCGAAGGTCGGCTCGACGCCCTCCACCGCGCTGCCCTTCAGCTTGTCGCGGTTCTGGTCGAGGAAGCTGAAGCCGAAGATGCCGAGCGCGTCCTGGTTGGCGGCGAGCTTCTGCACGATCAGGTTGTCGTTCTCGCCGGCCTCGACGAAGGCGCCGTCCTCGCGGATGGTGTGGCAGAGCTGCTTGAAGCGGTCCTCGTCGCTCGACTTGAGGTCGGCGATCCAGCCCCACTCCTGGCAGCCCTCCTCCATCACCAGCTCGAGGAAGGCGTCGCGGGTGCCGGAGGTCGGCGGCGGGCCCAGCACCTCGATCTTCACCGCCGGCAGCGCCGGGTTGACGTCGCGCCAGGTCTGGTGCGGGTTGTCCACCAGCTTGTCGGCGGCCTCGCCCTGCGGTACCTGCGCCGCCAGCGCCAGGAAGACGTCCCGCCGCGTCAGGTCGTAGCGCGGCGCGCCCTGGGCGTTGGCCAGCACGATGCCGTCGTAGCCGACCTTCACCTCGGTGACCGCCTCGACGCCGTTGGCGGTGCAGGAGTCGATCTCCGACTGCTTGATCGCCCGCGAGGCGTTGCTGACGTCCGGGTGCTCGACGCCGACGCCGGCGCAGAACAGCTTGAAGCCGCCGCCGGTACCGGTCGACTCGACGACCGGGGTCGGGAAGTTCGTGGTGCGGCCGAACTGCTCGGCCACCTTGGTGGTGAACGGGTAGACCGTGGACGAGCCGACGATGCGGATCTGGTCGCGGCCTCCGTAGCTGCCACCGCCCCCCGCGCTGGTGGCCGCGGCGTCGCCGCCCTCGGTGGCCGCCGGTCCGCCGCCGCCGCAGCCCACCGCAAGGGTGGTGGCGCACAGCAGCAGGGCCAGGCTGAGATGTCTCGCCTTCATGACGCGCTCTCCTTGTTCCTGATGAGCAGAGGCCGCCGCCGGGTGGCGGCGGAAGAGTCGCACGGCCCCGCGCCGTCCCGGCTGTCGCGGCGGTGCATGGGAGATTCCTATCGCACGGGTGTGACGCCGGTGTCACAGCGCGGCGCCGGCGCCATGTCGCCTTGCCTCACCGGGATGTGCAAGGATCGTGCGACTCGCCGTCACCATCGAGACCGTCCAACGGGAGGAGGAGACCCATGGCCCGCGTCCGCCGCGCCCCCCGCCGCACCGACCGTCCCGCCCTGGCCGCCGTGCTGCCGCTCGTCCTCGTGGCCGGCCTCGCCGCCGCGGCGGGCGGCTGCACGCGGCAGGACCAGGCAGGGCGCGACGCCACCACCTCGGTCAACGCCGAGGCGAACGAGTACTACGACGTCGCCAGCCGCCAGCTCGGCGAGACGGAGGTCGAGGTGCGCCTGTTCGACCGCACCCTCGAGATGCCCCCGAGCCTCCCGCACGGTCGCGTCACCTTCGTCGTCGTCAACGACGGCGAGGAGGAGCACAGCTTCGAGATCGAGGGGCGCGGCCTGCACGAGGAGCTCGAGCGGCCGCTGGCGCCGGGCGAGACGGGGAAGCTGGCCGTCGAGCTGACCGCCGGCACCTACTCGGTGTACTGCCCGCTCGGCGACCACCGCGCCCTGGGCATGGATCGGCGCCTGCGCGTGGTGCGCTGAGCGGCGCTCAGGCGGGGGCGCCCGCGAGCTCGGCGGCCGGCTCGAGCGCCGCCAGCGCCAGCAGCACCAGGCAGATCCACACCAGGTCGGCGGCCAGCAGGTGCACGAGCTGCATCCACACCGGCGCCGCCAGCAGCACGTTGACCGCGCCGAGGGCGAGCTGCAGCGCGAACAGGCCGACCAGCGCCGCCGACCAGCGGCGCACCTCCGGCTGCGGGCGCCGGCGGCGCAGCCAGCCGGCGGCGTAGGCGATCCCCAGCCCGACCCCCAGGGCGAGCACCGGGTGCCAGATGCGCAGGCGCAGCAGCACGTGCGCGGTGGGCGAGAAGTCGCGCGCCAGGCCCTCGCGGAACGAGTCGCTGGGGAACAGCGTGTCGCCGAGCGCCGCCACCGCGCCCGACACCCCCAGCACCAGCATCGCTAGCAGGGCGGCGGCGAGCACCCACGCCGCCGGGCCGTCCGCGGCCGCGGCGAGCGGGCGGCGCCGGTCGTCCGGCGGCCGCCGCGACCAGGCGGCGGCGGCGGTGAGCCAGGCGAGCAGCAGGAAGGTGTTGACCAGGTGGGCGGCCATCACCAGGGCGCGGGCGGTGGAGGCGTCGTCGGCCACCAGCTCGAAGCGCACCAGGCCGGCGCCGAGCAGCGCTTCGCTGACCAGGAAGACGAACGAGCCCACCGCCGCCAGGCGCACCGGGTGGCGGCGCGGGAAGACGCGGAGCGCCCACACCAGCAGCGCCAGCACCAGCACGCCGTCGAGAGCGCTGCTCAGGCGGTGGGTGAGCTCGATAAGCGTCTCCGCCGTTTCGGTGCGCGGCAGCACCTCGCCGTTGCACAGTGGCCAGTGGTTGCCGCAGCCGGCGCCGGAGCCGGTGGCGCGCACGAAGGCGCCCCACAGGATGACCAGCAGGTTGTAGCCCAGCAGCAGCCAGGCGAAGCGGTGGAAGCGCGCGGCGGCCATGGCGGGTCGGGCGGCGCTAGCGCGGCATCGCCGACGACTGGCCGCCGGCGGCGGGCAGGTAGCCGTGGCGCACGTAGTCCTGGACCATGCGGTCGGCGTTGAAGCGCCAGGAGAGGGTGCGCATGGTGCGCTTCATCAGCGCGATCCAGCCGCGCGGCACGCCGCCGGCGTCGCGCTGGTAGTAGAGCGGCACCACCTGCCGCTCGAGGACGTCGAACAGCGAGTCGGCGGCGCGCTCGTCCTGCACCTCCGGGTCGGCGTGGATCTCGCCGCTGCCGATGGCGAAGCCGTTGGCGCCGTCGAAGGCCTCGGCCCACCAGCCGTCGAGCACCGACACGTTCGGCACGCCGTTGAGCGCCGCCTTCATGCCGCTGGTGCCGCACGCCTCCATCGGCCGGCGCGGCGTGTTGAGCCATGCATCGACGCCCTGGACGAGCTGCCGGGCGACCTGCATCGAGTAGTTCTCCACGAACACCACGCGGCCGGCGAAGCGCGGGTCGCGCTCGAGCTGGGCGACGCGCTGCGCCACCGCCTTGCCCGGCTCGTCCTTGGGGTGCGCCTTGCCGGCGAAGATGAGCTGCACCGGCCGCTCGGCGCTCTCCACCATGGCCAGCAGGCGGTCCATGTGGCGCAGCACCAGGTCGGCGCGCTTGTAGGTGGCGAAGCGGCGCGCGAAGCCGATCGTCAGCGCCTCCGGGTCGAGCAGGTCGCGCACCGGCGCATCGAGGCCGAGGCGCTCGCGGCGCTCGGCGTCGCGGCGGCGCACGAAGGCGAGCACCCGCGACTTGAGCACCTGGTGCACCTCCCACAGCTCGGCGTCGGGCACCTCCTCGACGCGCGCCCACAGCTCGGGGCGGGTGATGTGGTCGAGCCAGCCGGCGCCGAGGTAGCGGGCGAGCAGCTCCTGCATGCCGGTGGCCATCCAGGTGCGCGCGTGGACGCCGTTGGTGATGTGGCCGATCGGCACCAGGTGCTCGTCGACGCCGGGGTAGAGGTGGTGCCACATGCGCCGCGAGACGTGGCCGTGAAGGGCGGAGACGCCGTTGACCTTGTGCGCCAGGTGGATCGCCAGCACGGTGGTGACGAACGGGCCGTGGTCGCCGAACTCGAGGCCGAGCTGGACCAGCTCCTCGACGCCGAGGCCGAGGCCGGAGGCCAGCGGCGCCAGGTGCTCGGCGACGGTCTCCGGGTCGAAGCGGTCGTGGCCGGCCTCGACCGGCGTGTGGGTGGTGAACACCGCCGAGCGGGCGACGGCGCGGAACGCTTCGCCGGCCTCGATGCCCTGGCGCTCGACCAGGTGGCGGGCGCGCTCGAGCAGCGCGAAGGCGGAGTGGCCCTCGTTGAGGTGCAGCACCGAGGGGTCGACGCCGGCGGCGATCAGCGCCCGGTGGCCGCCGACGCCGAGCAGCATCTCCTGCTGGATGCGGGTGCGGTTGTCGCCGCCGTAGAGGCGCGCGGTGAGGGCCTGGAGCTGCTCCGGGTTGGCGTCGTCCTTGGCGTCGAGCAGGTAGAGGCTGACGCGGCCGACGGCGACGCGCCACACCTTGAGCACGACGTCGCCCTCGGGAAGCGTGACGGTGACGCGGAGCTGCCGGGAGCCGTCGCGGTCGGCGACCGGGAAGACCGCCAGGTCGGCCGCCTGCACCGGCTCGAAGGCGTCCTGCGGGCGCCCCTCGGCGTCGATGAGCTGGTGCACGTAGCCCTCGTGGTAGAGGATGCCCACGGCGGCGGTGGGCACGCCGAGGTCGCTCATCGACTTGAGGTGGTCGCCGGCCAGCACGCCGAGGCCGCCGGAGTAGATCGGGAACGACTGGTGGAGCCCGAACTCGGCCGAGAAGTAGGCCACCGGCCGCGCCATCACCGGGCCGACCTCGTCCATCGCCCAGGTGGCGGCGGGGGCGAGGTACTCCTGCAGGCGCCGGTGCGCCTGGTGGATGCGCGTCTGCATCTCGAGGTCCTGCACCCGCTCGACGATCTCGTCGCGCTCCATGCCGCGCAGCAGGGCCACCGGGTTGTGGTGCACCCGGCGCCACGCCTTGGGGTCGAGGCTGCGGAAGATGGCGCGGATCTCGGGCTGCCACGACCACCACAGGTTGGCGGCCAGCGCGTCGAGCTTCTCGACGACGCCGTCGTGGGGGTCTCTACGGCTCATGCTGGTCTCTCCTCGCTCTCTCGCGCCTCGTCGGATCTGGGGAAACCGTGGTGGACGGCGGGATGACTACGGGGGCGGCGGTCGCCGCGGGTGGGCCAGTCTATACCAGGGGCGGCACCGGGCCGCCGCATCGGGCGATCCCCGGGAGGGGCTCCGATATGCTGCGCCGCGTGTCCGCGGACCTCGGTCTCGACCTCGCGCTGATCGCCCTGGGAATCGTCCTGCTCTACCTCGGCGGCGAGCTGCTGGTGGGCGGCGCCACGGCGCTGGCGCGGCGCTTCGGGGTGAGCCCGCTGGTGGTCGGCCTGACGGTGGTCGCCTTCGGCACCTCCAGTCCCGAGCTGGCGGCGACGCTGGTGGCGGCGGTGCGCGGCGTGCCGGAGGTGGCGCTGGGCAACGTCCTCGGCTCGAACGTCGCCAACCTCGGCCTGATCCTCGGCGCCTCGGCGCTGATCCACCCGCTCACCGCCGAGCTGCGCTTCCTGTTCCGCGAGATCCCGTTCATGGTGCTCGCCGTCGCGCTGATGTACCCGCTGGCCTGGAACGGCCGCTACGGCCGCGGCGACGGCGTCTTCCTGCTGGCGCTGCTGGCGCTCTACCTGGGCGTGCTGCTGGTCGAGTCGCGGCGCGGCGCCGGCCGTCGCGTGGAGGCGGAGTTCGCGGAGGAGTACGGCCCGGCGTCGGCGCGCCCGCCGTGGCTGTCGGTGCTGATGGTGGCCGCCGGCATCGCGCTGCTGACCGGCGGCGCGCACGTCCTGGTCGAGGGCGCGGTGGGCGTGGCGCGCCTGTTCGGCGTGCCGGAGAAGGTGGTGGGCATCTCGCTGGTCGCCCTCGGCACCAGCCTCCCCGAGCTCGCCGCCTGCCTGGTCGCGGCGCTGCGCAAGGAGTCCGACATCGTCCTCGGCAACCTGGTCGGCTCGAACGTCTTCAACGTCCTGGCCATCCTCGGCCTGACCGGCCTGGTGTCCCCGCTCCCGGTGGTGCTCGCGGACATCACCATCGACTTCGCCGTGATGATGGCGTTCTCCCTCCTCCTGCTGCCGCTGCTCGGCCTGAGGAAGAGGATCGCGCGCGGCGAGGGGCTGCTGCTGGTGGCGGGGTACGTGGGCTACATCGTCTTCCTGTACCTGTGAGGAGAGACGGGTTCTCGCCGGGCTTTGCTCAAGCCACCGGCGCGGACCCGAAAACGATGCTACTCAAGATGCCGACAGGGGTTGACGACGATTCAGGCGCATCGAGGTCTGCAGCGGCCGCTCGGCGACTAGAGGCTCTCCTGGCAGTGCTGCCTGGAGCGCACCGGGGGCACGAGCTGCCAGAGGTCTGAAGCGCAGGCGGATTGCGGGAGGCGAGGAGTGCTGCTACTCGCGGGCACCTGGCCCGGCCGGCCCCTTGCCGCCTGACTTGCAAGATCGGAGTGGGTGAGCGAAGGCACAATGAGAACATGGGGTGACAGGTAAGGTGGAGTTCCGCGCAGTAGTCTGCTTTCAGCGGTGGCTGATCCGCGCCGCGCGGCGCAAGCCGCAGCTAGTTAAGCTAGAATAGGAATTGTGGGCTATTTAAGCTATACGTTGATTATTACGGCTGGGCGGATTCGCCTTGGATCAAGGAGCCAAGAATGCAAATCGGTCGGCACACTTTGAGCCGGAACGACATGTGCTCCTGCGGAAGTGGCCTGAAATTCAAAAAGTGTTGTATCAATACACCGATGGCTGCGCTCTCTGATCCACCGAGATTATTTAAACATCCACCCAGGCTGCCAGAAATCAGCAGTGAGAAAGACTTGCAGGCCTATTGGGATGCATATATAGATAGCCTGATCGTCTGGGACTGGGAGCGTCCTCGGGCGATCGCGTCCTTCTTCCGTGCAATCGAAGTAGTCGATGTCAGTATGTTGGGGTTCGTTGGAGAAATACCTCACTTCTGGCGGGAGATCGGGAATGATGGAATACACTACGCGGTGATGCATGCGTATCGCCGGTGCCGGGATCATGGGGAATATGTTCCGCCACCTCAAATATCAGATACTATAGTAGCCGAGGGTGCTATCCATCAAATCACAAAACTATCGCGTATTCGCGACCACGTCGAAGCCGTACGCCTTGGAGTCGGTAGCTGCCATATTAATCCAAAAACCCGAATCGTAAAATTCTTTGAGAGCGAAGAAACCGAACTAGATCTACGCCGGCGTCAGGAAGCGGAGTTTGCTAGGCAGGAGCTCACTGCCAGAATATCTTTACAGCAGCGCCAGGATCCGAATTTGATAGAGATAATGGACAGGGTACGGTACTTTGCTTCGCCAGAGAGATGGACTCTGGCCAAGGGGACGGATCATCCTCTGGTGGCAGCCTCGCGTGAGTTAATCGCTGCTTCCCAGGGAGGTCTCGTCGACCCGGCGCGAATGACACTGCCAGACAACTTAGAACTTGGACCTTACTCAGTCGGAGACTATAAGGCTGTCTGGTGCTACCTCTCCGCCGTTGGGTTCGCCACTGCTGTCAGCTGGGGTAATGCAGTAAGAGCAGTCGAAGTTCCGCCGATCTTCTCGCCGCCGCTCATGGCAGCTAGCTGGCGATCCCTGGCGGAGGATCTTGCGCCGCTCGACATCAGTGAAGACCGAGTGCTCGAAGTTATAAGAGATCTAAGATATAACAGCAAACTGGAATGGATGCCGGTGGCGGACCATCCACTAATTCCACTTCCGCACAATAACTTCCTAACATTGGGGCGACTCTTGAGGCATGCCGGCTGGGAGGGGCGCCTGCTGCGGGCGCTTGAACGCCTTCCCTGGCGAAAAGATGCGCGGGCTGTCTTCAATGCCCACCGTGAATCGTTAATGATGGATGCTATCGAGAGCGCGTTGCGGGAGAGGAGGGTTGAGGTCGAGCGGAGAGTGCGACTTGGCCGCAAGGGGAGACCGGCTGGCGATATCGATTTGTTGTGCTGGATTCTAGGGTCGAAAGATGCGTTGGGATTGTCATTAAAGTGGTTTTATCCCCCTAACTACGTTAGCGAAGTGCTGGGCCAAGCTGAGAGGATAGTCCGGGAAACCGCAAAGCATACTAAGCTGTGCGAGCGGTGGCGGGAATTCGCCAATCAAGTTACCGCTGGACGGTCTGCGATTCCGGCTGGGCTGAGGCTCTTGCCTGCGATAGTTGTTGAGCCTGGTCCGGTGAAAGAGATCGCACGGGCAACCGATACTCCAGTCGTCACCCTTGCCGAGCTCCTTGCCCTTCTCGGGGATCGTGCGTGGTCAACGATTGGTGAGTTGCATTTTGGTTTGCACAGTGTTATGAAGAGTTCTCCGACTTGGGAAATGAGGTATACTTGGCAGCGAGTTAAACTTGCCGGTGAATGGAAATTTTTCGTGCCGGTCGCTGGTGAGCCTGGTGCTCAACCCCTGCCCCATCTCTAATGATCAAGCCGGCGATGTCGGCCGGTAGAGGCTCGGCACCACTCTGGCCCAAGAAACGGCTGCTGCTTCTGCCTTCGCCATAATAGGAGATCGTGCGGGCCTTCCGGAATCGCCTGCCCTACGAGCAGGCCGAACTGCATCGATCGAGCCGCCGAAGCAATGGACCGGCTGGACGCATTGCGGAGCGCCGCTCGCTGCAGCCTGACGCTCCACCTACTGCGCCACTTGGTAGATGGCTGGGCGATAACGCGGCTTCGGCGGCGTCTGACCCCGATCGCGCGCCGTGGCCAGCCACGCCTCTTTCGCCTTCTCCACCTCGGCGAGAGCTTCTTCCGGAGTATCCCCGAACGCGGAGCAGTACTTGAGGTCCGGAATGTCGGCGACGTAGCAGCCGTCCTCGTCGCTCCAGAAGATGTTGATGTGGTAGTCGCTCATGAGCCGTCTCCCAGCCGTAGATTGTACTGCTCCACGAGGGCGAAGAACTGGCGGATCTGGTAAGGCTTCGCCTCTCCTCGATGCGGCTGGAGGCTGAGATGGTCGGAGACCTCGGGATGTGCAAAGACGATGTGACTTCCCGAGGTCCGTGCCGCCTGAAAGCCAAAGGCCTCCACCAAGCGTCGGAAGTCGTCGAAGCTGACGTTCCGAAGATGCCCGGCCAACAGGCGCGAGAGGAGCTTTCGCGGATTCATGCCTCGACCTCCACCTCCTGAACGCTCCCCTACCCCCGGATCTCCTTCACCAGCTCCCCCGCGAAGGCGCTCGTCGAGAGTTTCGTGGCGCCTTCCATCTGCCTCGCGAAGTCGTAGGTGACGGTCTTGCGCTGCACGACCTCCGGGTAGGCCCTCTTGATCTCGCGGGCGGCTTCGTCCCAGCCCATGTGCTCGAGCATCAGGACGCCGCTGAACAGCAGC
>CAZLBJ010000192.1:0-2772 GCA_964557755.1 uncultured Thermoanaerobaculia bacterium | reverse complement strand
CTCCGGCAGCGCCGGAGCGGCGTCCGCCGGCAGGTCCGGCCGCCAGGCGAGGGCGGCGGCCCGGGCGTCGAGCCGTGCCGCCTCGGCGCGCGCCAGCCCGGCCGCGGCGTCCGTCGCCTCCAGGGCCAGCCGCCGCGCCTCGAGACCGGAGGCCTCGCCGGCCTCGGCGCGGTGGCGGGCGCGCCGTGCCAGCTCGTCGAGCCGGGCGCGGTGGGCGGTGAGCTCGGCGGCGCGCCCGGCGGCGAGCGCCCAGCGGGCGAAAGCCTCGCGCCAGGCGGCGCGCAGCTCGGCGAGGTCGAGGGCGAGGCGGACCTCGGCGCTCGCCACGCCGGCGGCGGCGGCCTCGACCGCCAGGCGCCGGCGCGGCGGCCACGGCGGCAGCCACTCGACGGCCACCGTCGTCTGCGCGTCGCCGGGCTCCTCCCGTTCGACGCGAAGCTCCGGGTCCTCCAGCGTGCGGGCGCCGAGCAGCGCCGCCCGCGCCGCGCCGAGGTCGCCGGCGAGCGAGCCCCGCACCCGCGGGTTGTCCAGCAGCGGGGCGAGGAACTCCCTCTCGGTGATGGTGCTGTCTTGGACCGGGATCGCCTCCTGCGCCGCCAGCGGCGGGCACAGCAGGAGGAGCGAGCCCCAGGCGATGATCCTGCGCATGCGTCCTCCGGTTCGTGATCACGGGTTCCGGGGCCCACGGCGGGCCGCCGGGCGGATCACGAGCTCAGAGCAGCAGCGCGCAGTGCGAGGTGAAGAGCGGTGGGGGTGGGGCGCGGCGCAGCAGGAGGTCGTGCGCCGGAACCTGCGGGGTGGACGCCGCCAGGACCGTCGCCGGTGCCGCGACGGCGGGTGCGGCGAGCGCGGCGTCGCCGGCGGATTGCGTCCGCCGCGCCGGATGAGGCAGCTCCAGCTCCGGCGCCACGTGCTGGTGGCCGCCATGGTCCACGGCCACCGCGGCGGTGCGGTCGACGGCCCGGACGTGCTCGTGCCCCTCGTGGTGCAGCGCCACGTGGAGCTGCACCCAGACCGCCCCCGCGGCCGGCAGCAACCAGGCGGCGACGAGGACGAGGACGAGCAGGCGGCGCGGCATCGGACTTCGCATGATAGCAGAGGCGCCCAGCCTCACTCGCCGACCACGGCAAGCGCTTCGCGAACGATCGGGTCGGAGAGATAGAGCCCCGCCCGCCGCAGCTCGTCGATCAGGCTCCGAGCCGAGGGGACGTCGCCAGCCAACTTGGCGCGAAGGGCCAGCCCTAGCGTCCCTACGAGCGGCACGCCGAGCACCTTTGCACATGTTCGTGCCGCGTAGTCGTCGATGATGGCGACGGCACCCGCAGTGCACGGGCCGCTTCGTCCGAGTGGGCGGTGACTTCCTCCGCCACGGCGCCGGGAACGACGATCCGGCCTCCGATCCGGTGGAGCAGGTTCAAGCGTCCGGCTCGGGCGAGGACGATGAGGGGTGAGGCGTCGACGACTTGCGGCTCAAGCAGCGCCGATCTCCTCCCGCAACTCCTCCACGTCCACCTTGATCACGTCGAGTCGCCGCCGTGCGAGCTCGTCGAGGAACTCGAGGCGTGTCATGCCGGCGATCTGGGCCGCCTTGCTGCCGCTGATGCGGCCTTGGTGGTACCACTGCACCGCTGCGGCGAAGCGCAGCTCGTGGGCGAACCGCTCCGGCGTTTCCCGCAATGCCGAGAGGGCCTCCTCCGGCACTTCGATCGTCAGACTCACCATCGGCGCCTCCTCGCTTGCGACAACCCGCCGCGCGACGATGGTAGCACCGGGCGATTCTGGCAGAGCGGCGCCGGATACCCGTGCTCGATCTCGAACTGCTTCTCGGCCATCGAATCGGGTGCGGCGTCAGCCGGCGACGGCGCGCACCAGCATCCCAGCCAGCACCGCCAGGCCCAGGGTCGGGAGCATGCCCAGGCGCAGGCGGAAGAGCGCGAAGAAGGCGCCGGCCGCGATCGCCAGGGCCGCCGGATCGAGCGTCGTCCACTCCGGCACCAGCAGCCGGCCCACCGGCCCGCGCAGCTCCCGGACCTCGGCGAACAAGGTGTGCAGCGCGAACCAGACCGCCAAGTTGAGGATCACGCCGACGACCGCCGCGGTGATCGCCGACAGCGCGCCGGCGAGCGCGCGGCGCCCGCGCAGCCACTCGACGTAGGGTGCGCCAAGGAAGATCCACAGGAAGCACGGCGCGAACGTCACCCAGGTGGCGACCAGGGAGCCGAGGACGCCCGCCGCCAGGGGATCGAGGCCGCCGGGGTGGCGGTAGGCGCCGAGGAAGGCGACGAACTGCACGACCTGGATCAGCGGTCCCGGCGTGGTCTCCGCCATCCCCAGGCCGTCGAGCATCTCGCCGGGTGCGAGCCAGCCGAAGTCCTCGACCGCGCGCTGCGCCACGTAGGCGAGCACCGCGTAGGCGCCGCCGAAGGTGACGACCGCCGTCTGGCTGAAGAACAGCGCCTCGCGCACGTAGACGCTGCCGCCGCCGAAGGCGAGCGCGAGGCCGGCGACCGGCAGCCACCAGACGGCGAGCCACAGCGCCGCGACCGAGGCCGAGCGCCGCCAGGAAGGGCGGGGGCTGCTCGCCGCCGCCTCGTCGGCGGCGGGCAGCGGCCCGTCGCCGCCCGCCGGCACGGGCCTCGCCGGGCTCGGATCGCCGGGCGCCGGCCGCCTTCCCCGCACATCGCCGATCACGGCGGCGGCGACGACGATCGCCGGGAACGGCACCTCGAGGAAGAAGATCGCCACGAAGGCCCCGGCGGCGAGGGCCGTTCC
>CAZLBJ010000191.1:0-5010 GCA_964557755.1 uncultured Thermoanaerobaculia bacterium | reverse complement strand
GCGCGCCAGCGCGGCGCCCAGGCGGTGCTGCTCGACTCCTCCGGCATGGTCGACCACGCGGCGGCGCGCCTGCTCCACGTCCATCTGGCGCAGGCGGCGGGCGTCGACCAGGTGATCGCGCTGGAGCGCGACGGCGAGCTGGCGCCGCTGCTGTCGCTCCTCGCCGGCGACGGGCGCCAGGTCGACCGTCTGCCGGTGTCCGCCGCCGCCCGCCGGCGCAGCGCCGCCGAGCGCCGCGGCCACCGCCGCGACCGTTTCGCCGCCCATCTCCAGGGGGCGAAGACGCGCCTCGTCTCGCCGCGCCGCATCTTCGCCGCCGACTGGACCGTCGCCACGCCGGACGACCTCCCCCGCGGCCGCGTCGTCGGCCTGCTCGACGGCGAGGGCTTCTGCCTCGGCCTCGGCCTGGTCGAGGCGGTGCACGCCGACCGCGTGGAGGTGCTCACCCCGGTCGCCGACGTGCCGGTGGTGCGCCTCCAGGTGGCCGACTTCCGCCTCGACCCCGAGGGCCGCGAGCTGGCGGACGACGAGCCCTACCGGCGGCCCGCCTACCTGCCCGAGCCGGAGCCCGCCGGCCTCCCCATCGCCTGATGGAGGACCCCGAAGCGCACCGCGGCCCGGTCACCCGCGGCCCGTCCGCCAAGGACCGGCTGCGCGCCTGGCCGCAGTACCTGCTGCCCGGCCACGCCCTCTCCCGCGTCGTTTTCGCCGCGACGCGCAGCCGCGTCGGCTGGTGGAAGGACCTGCTGATCCGCACCGTGGTACGCCTCTACGACGTCGACCTGGCGCAGGCGGCGGAGCCCGACCCGCGGCGCTACCCGAGCTTCAACGCTTTCTTCACCCGCGCCCTCGCCGCCGGCGCCCGGCCGATCGCCGGCGGCCCCGGCGAGGTGGTATGCCCGGTCGACGGCGTGGTCAGCCAGGCGGGGACGATCGGCGGCGGCCGCGGCGACCGCGTGTTCCAGGCCAAGGGGCGGAGCTACTCGGTGGTCGAGCTGCTCGGCGGCTCGCCCGAGCGCGCCGCGCCGTTCCGCGGCGGCGCCTTCGCCACCCTGTACCTGTCGCCGCGCGACTACCACCGCATCCACGGCCCGCTCGCCGGCCGCCTGCGCGAGATGGTGTACGTGCCGGGGCGCCTGTTCTCGGTCGACGCCGCCACCACGCGCACCGTGCCGCGCCTGTTCGCCCGCAACGAGCGCGTGGCGGCGATCTTCGACACCGCCGCCGGGCCGATGGCGGTGGTGATGGTCGGCGCCCTCTTCGTCTCCGCCATCGAGACGGTGTGGAGCGGCCTGGTGACGCCGCCGCGCGGCCGCCGGGTGCGCACCTGGAGCTACCCGGCCGCGGGCGAGGGCGCCGTCTCCCTCGGCCACGGCGCGGAGCTGGGGCGCTTCAACATGGGCTCGACGGTGATCGTCCTCTTCGGCCCCGGGGCGGTGACCTGGCGCGCCGCCCTGGCGCCGGAGGCCGAGGTGCGCATGGGGCAGGCGATCGGCGACGCGGCGCGGGAACAGCCGTCCGCGGCGGGCGGTTGAGGCAGATGGACCGAACGAGGAGGAGCCACTTTCCATGACCGACACGCAGGCCAACACCGAGCGCGCCACCTTCGCCGCCGGCTGCTTCTGGGGCGTCGAGGAGACCTTCCGCCAGCTCCCGGGCGTCCTCGACACCCGGGTGGGCTACACCGGCGGCCGCACCGAGGACCCGACCTACCGCGAGGTGTGCGCCAAGGGTACCGGCCACGCCGAGGCGGTGGAGGTGACCTACGACCCCACCCGCGTCTCCTATGACGAGCTGCTCGACGTCTTCTGGAACGCCCACGACCCGACGCAGGTCGACCGCCAGGGGCCGGACGTCGGCGACCAGTACCGCACCGCCGTCTTCGTCCATTCGCCGGCGCAGGAGGCGGCGGCGCGGGCGTCGAAGGAGCGGCTGGAGGCGAGCGGCAGGCTGTCGCGCCCGGTGGCCACCGAGATCGCCCCCGCGGCCACCTTCTGGCCCGCCGAGGACTACCACCAGCAGTACCTCGCCAAGCGCGGCCTGGGGAGCTGCGCGATCTGATCAGGAGGGCGCCGGCGGTTACCCTCGCCGCCGCTTCGCCTCCTCGCGCAGCGTCCTGAACTGCGCCAGTCGCCGCCCCAGCTCCTGCTCGAAGCCGCGGCCCTGCGGCTCGTAGAACCGCGTCCCCGCGATGGCGTCGGGCAGGCAGTCGAGGCCGCCGGTGCCCTCCTCGGTGTCGTGGGCGTAGACGTAGCCGGCGCCGTAGCCCTCGCTCTTCATCAGCCGCGTCGGCGCGTTGCGGATCACTTTCGGCACCGGGTCGGCCGGCCGCTCCTCCACCGTGCGCCGCGCCTTGCCGTACGCCCGGTAGGCGGCGTTGCTCTTCGGCGCCAGCGCCAGGTACAGCGTCGCCTGGGCCAGCGCCAGCTCGCCCTCCGGCGAGCCCAGGCGGTGGTAGGCGTCCCAGGCGGCGAGCGTCTGCGGCAGCGCGCCCGGGTCGGCGAGGCCGACGTCCTCGCTGGCGAAGCGCACCAGGCGGCGGGCGAGGTAGTGCGGGTCCTCGCCGGCGGCGAGCTGGCGCGCCAGCCAGTAGAGGGCGGCGTCGGCGTCGCTGTCGCGCAGCGACTTGTGGAGCGCCGAGATCAGGTTGTAGTGCTCCTCGCCGGACTTGTCGTAGAGCAGCACCTTGCGCTGCGCCACCCGCTGCACCACCTCGGCGTCGAGCTCGCCGACGCCGGTCTCCGCGATGTCCGCCGCCGCCAGCTCGAGCAGGTTGTAGGCGCGCCGCGCGTCGCCGGAAGCGAGCTGGGCGAGGCTCTCGAGCGCCTCGTCGGTCGCCTCGAGCCCGAGCTCGCCGAGGCCGCGCTCACGGTCGGCGAGGGCGCGGCGCAGGAGGTCGACGAGCTGCTCCGGGCTCAGCGGCTCGAGCACCACCACGCGGGTGCGCGACAAGAGCGCCGAGTTGACCTCGAACGACGGGTTCTCGGTGGTGGCGCCGACGAGCACGATGTCGCCGGCCTCCACGTAGGGCAGGAAGGCGTCCTGCTGGGCGCGGTTGAAGCGGTGGATCTCGTCGACGAAGACCAGCGTGCGCTGGCCGGATCGCCGGAGCCTCGCCGCCTCCGCCATCAGCGCCTTGACCTCCTTGATGCCGGAGGTCACCGCCGAGAAGGGCACGAAACGGGCCTGTGTCTCGCGCGCCATGATGCGCGCCAGGGTGGTCTTGCCGGAGCCGGGCGGGCCCCAGAAGATGAGCGACGGCACGCGGTCGCGGCCGATGGCGCGGGCGAGGAAGCCGTCCGGCCCCACCACCGCCTGCTGCCCCACCACCTCGGCCAGGGCGCGCGGCCGCATGCGCTCGGCGAGCGGCGTGCCGGCGGCGGGCTCGGCGTCGTCGCCGGCGGAGGCGGCGAGCGGCGGGAGCTGGTCGTCGAAGAGGGTCACGCGGCGCCGGCGCCGGCCGCCGCCTGGCTCCGGCGGCCGCGGTAGTGGGCCAGGAAGCGCACCTTGTCGGCCGCCCCGGCGGCGGCGCGCAGCACCGCCAGCTCGGTGGCGTCGAGCACGCGCTCGCGCGGCAGCACCGCCGGCGGGCGCGCGGCGGCCGGGTCGCAGCCGCGCTCGAGGAAGGCGGCCAGCAACCAGCAGCGCAGCGTCCGCCGGGCCTCGTTCATGCCGCGCCTGCCTAGGCGGCCTCCTCGATCTGGCGCACCACCGCCTCGGTGAGCTCGCTGGTCGACGCGGTGCCGCCGAGGTCGCGGGTGCGGATGCGCTGGTCGACGAAGACGGTGCGGATCGCCGTGCCGACACGCGCCGCGACGTCGTGCATGTCGAGCCAGCGCAGCATGAGGATGGCGGAGCGCATCATCGCCACCGGATTGGCGATGTCGCGGCCGGCGATGTCCGGCGCCGAGCCGTGCACCGCCTCGAACACCGCCAGCTCGTCGCCGATGTTGGCACCCGGCGCCACCCCCAGGCCGCCGACGAGGCCCGCCGCGAGGTCGGAGACGATGTCGCCGTAGAGGTTCTCGAGCAGCAGCATGTCGTAGGTCTCGGGTCGCACCACGAGCTGCATGCACAGGTTGTCGATGATGCGGTCGTCGGCCTCGATGTCCGGGTACTCCTCGGCCACCTTCCGGAAGCAGTCGAGAAAGAGGCCGTCGGACAGCTTCATGATGTTCGCCTTGTGCGCCGCGGTAACGCGCTTCCTGCCGTACTGGCGGGCGTAGCGGAAGGCGAAGTGGGCGATGCGGGTCGACGCCTTCTCGGTGATGATCTTGAGGCTCTCGACGACGCCGGGCACCACCTCGTGCTCGATGCCGCTGTAGAGCCCCTCGGTGTTCTCGCGCACCACCACCAGGTCGACGTCCTCGTAGCGCCCGGGGTACGCCGGCAGCGACTTGCACGGCCGCAGGTTGGCGTACAGCTCGAGCTCCTGGCGGAGGCCGACGTTGACGCTGCGGAAGCCCTTGCCCACCGGCGTCGTCACCGGCCCCTTGAGCGCCACCTTGTTGCGCCGGATCGAGTCCAGCACCTCCTGCGGCAACGGCTCCCCGAACCGCGCCATCGCGTCGCTCCCCGCCAGGTGCGACTCCCACTCGATATCGGCCCCCGCCGCCTCCACCACCCGCACCGTCGCCGAAGACACCTCGGGCCCGATGCCATCGCCAGGGAGCAGGGTCACGGTCACGGTCACGGTCTATCCACCCTTCAGAAGTCGAGGTCGCGTCATCGGAAGCCGCAAGGTATCACGCCCAGCAAGCCCCACCTCAGCAAGCCCGATGCCCTTTCCTTCACTCCAATCCCGCGGCCGACGGCGAGGCGGGGGTGGAGGGGCTCCGGCCGGGGGCTCCGGCGAGCGCACAGCGCAAGCCCGCTGCATCCGAGAGAGCGGTGGCGTGCGCTCGCTGAAGAGCGGAGCGCTCCTCTCCAAAGTCCGACTGAAGCGGAGCGTACCCCGCCCGGCGGCCCACACCACCCAAGCCCGGCCCCGCCCCCCCCCCACCGCCAGAC
>CAZLBJ010000190.1:0-7539 GCA_964557755.1 uncultured Thermoanaerobaculia bacterium | reverse complement strand
GTCTCTGCCGCTGCCCGGCGTGCCGTTCGACGAGCGGCGGGGGGTCATCCCCAACGAGCGCGGCCGGGTGGTCGATGCCGAGCGCGGCGAGGCGGTGCCGCGCGAGTACGTGGTGGGCTGGGCCAAGCGCGGCCCGAGCGGCCTGATCGGCACCAACAAGCCCGACTCGCAGGAGACCGTGGAGACCATCCTCGCCGACCTCGCGGCCGCCGGCGCGGCGATGGCGGCGCCGGGCGGCGCCGGCGGCGGCGGGCGGGCGCCGGTCGCCGAGCTGCTCGACGAGCGCGGCGTCGGCTACGTCGACTACGAGGCGTGGCAGTGCATCGACCGCGTCGAGACGCGCCGCGGCGAGGAGAGCGGCCGGCCGCGCGTCAAGCTGTGCCTGATCGACGAGATGCTGGCGGCGGTCGCCGCCGAGCGCCAGCCCGTCGCCGACGAGTGAGGAGGCCGCCGCCATGGACTTCACCGTCCCGCCCCGCGTCGCCGATCTGCTGCCCGAGGCGCTCGCCTTCCTCGAGGAGGACGTCTACCCGCTGGAGCCCGACTTCCTGCGCGGCCCCTTCTCCGCCGCCGAGCCGCACCTCGACGACCTGCGCCGGCGCGTCAAGGCGCGCGGCTGGTGGCTGCCGCAGATCGCCGAGCAGCACGGCGGGCTGGGCCTGTCGGTGGTCGAGCACGGCCTGCTCTCCGAGGTGCTGGGCCGCAGCCCCTTCGGCCACTACGCCTTCGGCTGCCAGGCGCCCGACGCCGGCAACCTCGAGATCCTGATCGAGTACGGCAGCGCGGAGCAGCGAGCACGCTACCTCGAGCCGCTGGCCGCCGGCCGCGTGCGCAGCTGCTTCGCGATGACCGAGCCGGGCCACCCCGGCTCGACCCCGGTGTGGATGGGCACCCGCGCGCGGCGCGACGGCGGCGAGTGGGTGCTCGAGGGCCACAAGTGGTTCGCCACCGGCGCCGACGGCGCCGCCTTCGCGGTGGTGATGGCGGTCACCGACCCCGACGCCGAGCGCCACCGCCGCGCCAGCATGTTCCTGGTGCCGATGGACACCCCGGGCCTCGTCATGGTGCGCAACGTGCCGGTGATGGGCCACACAGGCGACGGCTGGGGCAGCCACGGCGAGCTGCGGCTGCGCGGCTGCCGGGTGCCGGAGGAGGCGCTGCTCGGCGGCGAGGGCGAGGGGTTCGCCATCGCCCAGGCGCGCCTGGGGCCGGGGCGCATCCACCACTGCATGCGCTGGCTGGGGGTGGCCGAGCGCGCCCTCGAGCTGATGTGCCGCCGCGCCCTGGCGCGCGAGCTGGCGCCGGGCGACCCGCTGGCCTCGCGCGGCCCGGTGCAGGAGTGGATCGCCGAGTCGCGCGCCGAGATCGACGCCGCCCGCCTGGCGGTGCTGCACGCCGCGTGGCTCATCGACCGTGACGGCACCAGGGCGGCGCGGGTGGCGATCAGCGCCATCAAGTTCCACGTCGCCGGCGTGCAGCAGCGGGTCGTCGACCGCGCGGTGCAGGCGCACGGCGCCCTCGGCGTCACCGACGACACCGTCCTCTCCTGGTTCTACACCCAGGAACGCGCCGCCCGCATCTACGACGGCCCCGACGAGGTGCACAAGGCGGTCGTCGCCCGCCGCGTGCTGAAGGCGTACCGGGGAGACGGGTGAGCGGCGGGCCGCTCGACGCCCCGGCGGCGGTGCGGCCCGGCGAGGAGCTCGACCTCGAGGCGCTGGGTCGCTACCTGCGGCGGCGGTTGCCGGAGGCGGGGGTGGCGGTGGCGGCGGACGCCGAGCTCGCCGTCCGCCAGTTCCCCAGCGGCTGGTCGAACCTCACCTACCTGCTGCACCTCGGCGGCCACGAGCTGGTGCTGCGGCGGCCGCCGTTCGGCAACGTCGTGCGCTCGGCGCACGACATGGCGCGCGAGCACCGCGTGCTGAGCGCGCTGGCGCCGGTGTGGGCGCTGGCGCCGCGGCCGTACCTGCTGTGCGAGGACGAGGCGGTGATCGGCGCCCCGTTCTACGTCATGGAGCGCGTCGAGGGCGTCGTCCTGCGCCGCCGGCCGCCGGCGGGCGTCGAGCTGCCGCCGGCGCGGGCGCGCGAGCTGTCGGCGTCGCTGATCGACGGCCTCGCCGACCTCCACACCCTCGACTACGCGGCGGCCGGCCTCGGCGACCTCGGGCGGCCGGAGGGCTACGCGCGGCGCCAGGTCGAGGGCTGGGGAGAGCGCTACCGCCGCGCCCGCACCGACGACCATCCGGAGCTCGAGCGCGCCGCGGCCTGGCTGGCGGACCACGTGCCGGCGGAGTCGGGAGCCGCCCTGGTGCACAACGACTACAAGTACGACAACCTGGTGCTGGACCCGGCCTTTCTGAGCGACCCGTCGCCGCCGGCGCGCATCCGCGCCGTCCTCGACTGGGAGATGGCGACCGTCGGCGATCCCCTGCTCGACCTGGGGACGACGCTCGGCTACTGGGTGGAGGCGGACGACCCGCCGGAGATGCGCGCCCTGGCGATGGGCCCGACGGCGCTGCCCGGCAGCCTCACCCGGCAGGAGCTCGCCGAGCGCTACGCGGCGCGCACCGGCGCCGACCTCGGCGGCCTCGCCTTCCACCACGCCTTCGGCCTGTTCAAGATCGCCGTCATCATCCAGCAGATCTACGCGCGGTACGTCGCCGGCAAGACGCGCGACCCGCGCTTCGCCGACCTCGACCAGGCGGTCGCCGCCTTCGGCCGCATGGCGGCGCGGGTATCCGGGGCGTGAGGCGCTAGCACCGCTCGGCGAGCATGGCGTCGCCGTAGGAGTAGAAGCGGTAGCCCTCGCGCACCGCCTCCTGGTAGGCGGCGAGGACGCGCTCGCGGCCGGCGAAGGCGGCGACCAGCATCAGCAGGGTCGAGCGCGGCAGGTGGAAGTTGGTGAGCAGGACGTCGACGACGCGGAAGCGGAAGCCCGGAAAGATGAAGAGATCGGTGGCGCCGGGGCCGGGCGGCACCGGCGGGTCGGCGGCCGCCAAGGCGGCCTGCGCGGCCGCGCCTTCCAGCGCGCGCACCACGGTCGTGCCCACCGCCACCACCCGGCCTCCCGCCGCCTTCGTCCGCGCGATTCTCGACGCCGTCTCCGCCGGCACGTCGTAGCGCTCGGTCTCCATGCGGTGCTCGTGGACCAGCGGCGCGGTGACCGGCTTGAAGGTGCCGATGCCGACGTGCAGGGTCACCGGGTGGATCTCCACCCCCGCCTGCCGCACGAGGGCGAGCAGCGGGAGGTCGAAGTGGAGCCCCGCCGTGGGCGCGGCGATGGCGCCGGGCTCCCGGGCGTACACGGTCTGGTAGCGCTCGCGGTCGGCGGCCTCGTCGGGACGCTTGACGTACGGCGGCAGCGGCACGTGGCCGAGGCGGTCGAGGTGCGGCTCGACCGGCGCCGAGAAGCGCACCCGGCGGCGGCCGTCCTCCTCGGCGCCAGCGGTCTCCCCTGGCCGCTCCACCATCTCGGCCGACAGCTCGTCGTCGAGGTCGAGCACCGTCCCCGGCCGCGCCTTGCGGCCGGGCTTGACCAGCACGTCCCACTCCCGCTCGCCGGCTTTCTCGACCAGCAGCAGCTCGACGCGGCCGCCGCCGGGCCGGCGGCGGGCGAAGAGGCGCGCCGGGATCACCCGCGTGTCGTTGACCACCAGCAGGTCGCCCGGCTGCAGCAGGCCGGGCAGGTCGCGCACCCGCCGGTGGCGGCCGGCACCGCCGGCGTCGAGCACCAGGAGGCGGCTCTCGCCGCGCGGCGCCGGGTGCTGGGCGATCGACGCCTCGGGCAGGTGGTAGTCGAAGTCGGAGGTCAGCACGGCCGCTCCGCCGCCGCCTCGGCGTCGAGCCGCCGCCGCGCCTCGCGGGTCACCCACAGCGCTCCGGCCAGCGCCACCAGCATCAGCGCGCCCGACGAGTGGAACGGTGCCTCCGGCCCGACGCGCTGGAACAGGAAGGTACCGGCGAGCGGCCCGACGACCCGCGCCAGCGAGCCGAACGAGCGCGACAGGCCGAGGACGCTCCCCTGCCGCGACTCGTCGGCGAGGCGGGAGAGCAGACCCATGGTCGCCGGGTTGTTGAGGCCCATGCCCACCGACAGCAGGCCGGCGGTGGCGGCGAACAGCAGCGGCCGCGGCGCCGCCGGCAGCAGCAGCAGGCCGGCGGCGAGGGCGAGGATGCCGACCGGGATCAGCCGCTCCTCGCCGAAACGCCGCACCAGAGGCCCGATCAGCCCGCCCTGGACGACGACGCCGAGGACGCCGATGTAGACGAAGGTGGCCGACATCTCGCCGTCGCCCCAGCCGAAGCGCTGCTGGGCGAAGAGGGCGAGGGTGGCCTCCATCATGGCGAAGGCGCCGGTGACCAGGAGGATGAGCAGCATGAGGCCGAGGAGCGGCCCGTTGCGCAGCACCTCCCCGGCCCGCGACAGGTCGAGCCAGCGCTCGCCGCGGCGCCCTTCGCGCGTCGCCAGCGCCAGCGACTCGGGCAGGAAGGCGGCGGCCATGGCGAGGTTGACGACCGCCAGGGCCGCCGCCCCCAGCGGCACCGCGGCGCGCCCGATCACCGCCAGCGCGCCGCCGAACGCCGGCCCGAGGACGAATCCGAGGCCGAAGGCGGCGCCGATCATCCCCATCGCCTTCGAGCGCTCGGAGCGCGTCGTGACGTCGGCCATGTAGGCCTGGGCGACGGCGAGGTTGGCGGTGGCGACGCCGGAGACGAAGCGCGCCACGACCAGCACCGCGAACGAGCCCGCGAAGGCGAACACCGTGTGCGCCACGGCGGCCACCGCGATGGTGGCGAGCAGCACCGGCCGCCGCCCCCAGCGGTCGGAGAGCTTGCCCAGCAGCGGCGAGAAGAGGAGCTGCGCCAGGCTGTAAGCGGCGAACAGCAGGCCGATCTGGAAGTCGCTGGCGCCGTAGTCCTGGCCGTAGAAGGGCAGGATCGGCAGGATCATGCCGAAGCCCAACAGGTCGAGCAGGACGGTGAGGAAGACCGTCAGGCGGCCCCGCCGGCGCAGCGCCGGGCGCTCGGGGGCGGGGGCGCCCCCGCCGGCGCCGGCGCCGCTCATCCCGCCGCGCTCTCGGGGTCGTCCGGGCCGGGGTCGGCAGCGGTGGCAGGGCTGGCGGCGGGCGCCGCGCCGCGGGCGATGCGGCTGGCGAGGACGGCGGCGCCGTAGCCGTTGTCGATGTTGACCACCGCCACCCCCGGCGCGCAGGAGTTGAGCATGGTCAAGAGCGCCGCGACGCCGCCGAAGCTGGCGCCGTAGCCGACGCTGGTCGGCACCGCCACCACCGGCACCGAGACCAGCGACGAGACCACCGTCGGCAGCGCGCCGTCCATGCCGGCGACCGCCACCACGACGCGCGCCCGGCGCACCGCCGGCAGGTGGCCGAGCAGGCGGTGGAGGCCGGCGACGCCGACGTCCCACAGTCTCTCGACCGAGTGGCCGAAAAAGGCCAGGCAGGCGGCGGCCTCCTCGGCGACGGCGAGGTCGGAGGTGCCGGCGGCGAGCACCGCCACCGTGCCGCCGCCGGCCGGCGGCGGGTGCGGCTCGCCGACCGTCAGCAGCCGGCCGCGCTCGTTGTAGGCGCCGGCCGGCAGCTCGGCGAGGACCGCCGCCGCCTTCCCGGCGTCGAGGCGGGTGACCAGCACGCGGCCGTGGGCGTCGAGGACGCGGCGGCAGATCGCCACCAGGTCGCCGGCCTCCTTGCCCTCGGCGTACACCGCCTCCGGCAGGCCGCTGCGCAGCTCGCGGTGGAGGTCGAGCTTGGCGAAGCCGAGGTCGGCGAAGGGCAGCTCGGCGAGGCGCTCCATGGCGGCCTCGGGCGACACCTCGCCGGCGGCGACGGCGGCGAGGAGCTGCTGCAGGCGTTGCGGGTCCACGGCGGGTCCTGGTGAGCGGATCAGCCCGGCGACGGCGCGTCGGCGCCGCCGCGGCGGTAGCCGCGCGGATCGAAGGCGGCGGCGCGGAAGCCGAGGGCGACGAGGCGCGGCTCGAGGTCGGGCCACAGCTCGCCGAGCCGCGCCACCTCGTCGGCGCCCACCTCGACGCGCGCGCGGCCGCCGTCGTGGCGCACGCGCAGGACGCGGAAGCCGCGGCCGGCGAGCATCTCCTCCGCCGCCTCGACGCGGCGCAGCTTGCTGAGGGTGACGAGCTGGCCGTGCGGGATGCGCGACGACAGGCAGGCGTCCGCCGGCCGGTCCCACACCGACAGCCCCAGCCGCCGGGCGACCGCCCGCGTCGCCGCCTTGTCGATGCCGTGCGCCAACAAGGGACTGTGGACGCCGCGCTCGCGCACCGCCACCAGGCCCGGCCGGTCGGGCCCCGGGTCGGAGGCGTTGGTGCCGTCGCAGACGACGGCGAAGCCCCGCGCGGCGGCCATCTCGACCATGGCGTCCATGCGCATCCCCTGGCACACGTAGCAGCGGTGCGACGGGTTGGCCACGAACTCCGGGTCCGACAGCTCCGAGTAGGTCACCACCTCGTGTCGCACGCCGATCTCCGCCGCCACCCGCCGCGCGTGGTCGAGCTCGCGTCCGGCCAGCGTCTCCGCAGCCGCGGTCACCGCCAGCGCGCGCTCCCCCACCGCACGGTACGCCAGCGCCGCCACCACGGCGGAGTCGACGCCGCCGGAGTAGGCGACCAGCACCGAGCCACGGGCGGCGAGGTCCGCCACCAGCGCTTCGGCCTTCTCGTCGAGGTGCCTGTCGTCGTCCGTCATCCGGGCGATCCTATCCCGCCGCTGGCATCTGGCGTGCTTGGTGGTAGACTTCATCGATACTTACAGGACCCTTGGTGAGGCAATACTTGAAGCCGCACGCACCGGCACCGTTCTGAGATGACCGTCGCCACCGACAGCAAGCGCAAGCGCGCCCGGCCGAAGCTGTCGCCCGAGAAGGGCAACGAGCTGCTGGCGGTGCTGCTCGGCGCCGCCGGCGTGCTGCTGCTGCTCGCCCTCGGCAGCTTCCACCCGGCGGACCCGAGCCTGCTGCACCAGGCGCCGCAGCCGGCGCGCGGCATCCACAACTGGATCGGCCCGGTGGGGGCGGAGGCCGCCGCCCTCGGCTTCGCGCTGTTCGGCCTCACCGCCTTCCTGCTGCCGCTGTTCCTGCTGGTGCAGACCTGGCGGCGTATGCGCGGCCGCGCCTTCCAGCGGATCTTCGGCCGCGGGCTCGGAGCGCTGCTGCTCCTCGCCTCGACGCCCGGCCTCCTGCAGCTCGCCCTCGGGCGCGTCGGCTGGCGCGGCGGCACGCTCGGGGCCGGCGGCGCCTTCGGCGAGCTGACCGTCGAGGCGCTGGCCTCGCAGCTCAACGTCGCCGGCACCATGCTGGTGCTGCTGGCGCTGGTGATCGTCGGCTCGACGCTGGTCGTGCAGTCGACGCTCGGCGAGATGCTGGCGCGTTGGAACGCGCGGCTGCGCGGCCTGGGGCAGGAGGTGGCGCTGGCGCGCGCTCGGCGCCGCGAGCGCAAGGAGAAGGAGCGCTCGCGCCGGCGCGTCGTCGAAAAGCACCTGCGGCGCCGCGTCGAGGAGCGCGCCGAGG
>CAZLBJ010000189.1:0-2781 GCA_964557755.1 uncultured Thermoanaerobaculia bacterium | reverse complement strand
CGCCGAGCTCGACCTGCGGCGGCGCACCGGCGCCACGGTGATCGCCGTCGTGCGCGGCGACGAGTCGTACACCAACCCGGGGCCGGACCTGTCGCTCGCCCCGGGCGACGTCCTGGTGCTGGTCGGCAGCCACGGCGAGATCGAGGCGGCGCTGGCGTTGCTCGAGGGCGGCGCGGCGGATCAGTCCAGCACGTCGTCGACGTAGAGGCGCCGCACCAGCACCACCACCGCCGCGGTCAGCGGCGTCGCCACCAGCAGGCCGAGGAAGCCGAAGAGCAGCGCCAGCACCACCTGCGAGACGAGCACCACCGCCGGCGGCATCGCGATCGCCTTCTTCTGGATCATCGGCGTGATCAGGTAGCTCTCCACCGCCTGGATGCCGAGGAATAACAGCACCACCCACAGCGCCTTGACCGGCTGCTGGGCGAGCGCCAGCAGCAGCGGGGGCACGGCGCTGGCGATCGGCCCGAAGTTGGGGATGAAGGTGAGCAGGGCGGCAAGCAGGCCGAGGGCGAAGGCGAGCGGGATGCCGAGCGCGGCGAGGCCGATCCAGGTGAGGACGCCGATCACCGTCATCGATGCGAGCTGGCCGAGCAGCCACCAGCGCAGGGTGTGGTCGACCTCGCCCAGCACCTCGGCGACGCGCGGGCGGCGGCGGCGCGGCACCAGCGCCAGCAGGCCGCGCTCGTAGAGCCCGGGCGATGACGCCAGGTAGATGCCGGTGAAGACGATGATCAGGAAGCCGGCGGCGGCGCCGAAGACGGTGGAGAAGACGCCCAGCGCGCGGTGCAGCCAGGACGCGCCGCCGTCCTCGCCGGCCTGCCGCAGGTTGGACTCCAGCCAGCGCACCCACGGCTGGCCCTCCACCCGCTCGAGGAGCTGGCCTGCGGCCTGCGGCAGCCGCTCGCCGAGCTCCTGGACCTGGCGGTCGACGCGCGGCGCCAGCAGCACGCCTGTGGCCACTACCGCGCCGACCAGCAGCAGCAGCACGACGGCCAGCGAGGCGCGGTAGGAGAGGCGGCTGTGCGCGTGCACCGACTCGGCGACTCCGCGCAGGCCGGCCGCCACCAGGCAGCCGGTGAACAGCAGGAGGAAGGCCGGCGCCGCCTTCCACAGCAGCAGCACCAGCAGCACTGGTACCAGGGCGCCGGCGGCGGCGAGCAGCCCCCGGTGCACCTGCCGGCGCCGCGCGTGGGGCGACAGCCGGCTGTCGTCGGCCCCTTCGTCGGCTGCGGCGCTGGGTTCCACGGCACCGGCGTCGGGCTGCAAGAAGCGAGCCTCGCGCCGCGGCCGCCTCAGCCGCGGCTGGCCGAGCCGAGCACCGAGAAGCTCTCGATGCGGCCGGTGTTGACGGCGAGGAAGGGGAGGTGCCGGTGGGGGCCGAGGATGAACTCGACGTCGGTGCAGGCGACGAAGGTCTGGCTGCGCACCGCGTCGAGGGTGCGGACGCCACCGCTGATCGTCGCCTCGACGCCCAGCCGGCTCTCCAGGAACAGGCGCACCCGCGTGTGGTCCGGCGCCCGCTGCTCGTAGCTGGTCTTGGTGCCGGGACGCGCCTGGGCCGCGTCGTAGGCGGCGAGGATGACGGTGGGCCGCACGCTCACCGGCTGCGGGAAGGCCAGCTCGGCGCCGCCGCCGCGCGGCGAGCGCACGGCGTCGTGGAGGGTGAGGCAGGCTTCCGCGCCGATCGCCGTGCCGCCGAGCCGGGCCGGCGAGCGCAGCACGTCGAGCAGGCGCACGCTGCCGCCGCCCGGCACCGTCAGCTCCACCCGCCCCCGGTACACCGCCTCCAGGGTGATGACCACCACCTCGGCCATGCCCGCAACCCTCCCGACGCAGGATTCGACCGGCGGATCCTAGCACCCGGAGCCGGCCTGCGGCGCCTCCTCCCGGGCCGCCGGTGGCGCCGCCGCCAGGGCGTCGAGCTCGCCGTCGTACATCTCCCAGGCGCTGTCGGGCCGGCCCTTGGCGCAGTACATGGCGAGGTCGGCGCGGCGCAGCAGCTCGCCGGAGCGGCCGGCGCCGCGGCGGCAGTAGGCGATGCCGACGCTCGCCCGCACGGAGACGGCGTGGCCGCGAACGGCGATCGGCTCGTCGAGCGTGCGCAGCAGCCGCTCGACGATGGCCGAGGCTTCGCGGGGCCGCGCGACGTGGTCGAGCAGGACGCAGAACTCGTCGCCGCCGTAGCGCGCCATCAGGTCGCCGCCGCGAAGGGCCGAGCCGAGGCGCCGCGCCACCTCGCGCAGCAGCTCGTCGCCGGCGTCGTGGCCGAGCTCGTCGTTGACCTCCTTGAAGCCGTCGAGATCGAGGAAGGCGACACCGAGGTCGCCGCCGCGCGACGCGGCGCGGTCGAGGGCGCGCTCCAGGGCCTCCTCGAACAGCGCCCGGTTGGGCAGCCCGGTCAGCGGGTCGTGGAAGGCGCGGTGCAGCAGCTCCCGCTCGGCGAGCTTGCGGGCCGTGACGTCCTGGCCGGCGACCAGCAGGCAGGGCGTGCCGCCGACGTCGAGGCGCTCCGCCGAGAGCTGGTGGACCCGCGGCGGCCGGCCGGGCGGGTGGAGGGTCACCTCCACGTCGCGGAGCGAGCCGCGGGCCTCCAGCTCGGCGTGCACGCGGTCGCGGACCTCGCGGCCGATGCCCATCGGGGTGTCGAAGATCGGGCGTCCGACGACCTCCTCCCGCGTCACGCCGGCCTGCTCCAGGAAGCTCCGGTTGGCCTCGACGACGACGTCGTCGTCGAGCCGGGTGAGGGTGATCGCCAGCGGGCTGCTCTCGAAGAGCTTC
>CAZLBJ010000188.1:0-2830 GCA_964557755.1 uncultured Thermoanaerobaculia bacterium | reverse complement strand
GCGCACGGTGATCGGCGAGTCGGCCATCGTTAGACGAGCAGGCCGGCGCTGACGTAGAGCGCGCCGGCGCCAATGGTGCCGGCCAGGATGGCCGCGATGCCGATGTAGAGCAGCCCCGTCGCCGACTCCATCGAACGTGTGCGCGCGGTCGCCCAGGCCATCACCGCCAGCGCCAGCGGGAAGAGCAGCGTCACCACCAGGCGCAGCCAGCCGAGCAACGCCGCCCCACCGGTGAGCGATTCGAACGGCGTCTGGCCGGGCCCACCGCCGAAGAGTGCCCAGGTCAGAAAGAGCGCCACCTGCAACGCGATGACGCCGCTCAGCAGCCGTGTCTGGAGCAGCAGCGGCCGCTCCGACACGCGCGGCGTGACCAGGTACCAATGGCCCAGCACCAGCGCGGCCAGCGCTCCGCCGGTGGCCAGACTGAGCGACACCAGCTGGATGACAAAGGGCACAGCATCGGGCGCCGACTGCGCCCAGCCCCAGCCGGCGGCGGCCAGCGCCAGGGCGCCGGCGGCGAGGCCGCCGCCGACCAGCAGGCCCCACGCCGCCGCCGCCAGCGGCGACACCGCGAAGGCGGCGCCGACGTCGAGGCGGCCCAGCGCCAGCGCCGCGCGCGTCGTGCCGCAGCCGGGGCAGGGCACGCCGGTGAACGACTTCAGCGGGCAGGGCGGCAGCAGGCCGGCGAGGTGGGACGCCAGCGGCGACAGCGCGACCAGCGCCACCGCCACCGCGCCCCACAGCAGGCCGAGCTGGCGCCGGGGAGGCATCGTGCCGCCGGCGCCAGCGACCTAGTTGCCCATGCCGCTCAGCGCGGCACCGATGGCGGCGCCCATCATCGCGATGACGGCGATGATGATGCAGCAGCACACCACCACCGGGATGAGGATGGCGGTCAGCGCCTTGCCCTGCGACGTACGGTGCAGCGTCGACAGGCCGATGACGTTCAGCACGATCGACCACACGACACCGATCAGCGGCCCGATCAGCGGCACCAGGTAGGCGAGGTATGTCACCGTGCTGTAGCTGACGGCGCGGAAGGTGCCTTCGAAGCCGGCCGTCGAGTCGCGCAGGCCGCCGAGGAGCTGCAGCACCAGGTGGACGATGCCGCTCCAGATGAACAGCGCGATGATGCCGATCAGCGGTGTCAGCACGATGCTCAACACCAGCCCCACGGGCCCGCCGGAGCCGGCGCCCGCCATCGCCTCCTGCATCTCGGGCGGCATCTGGTCGATGTACTCGAGCCAGGGTGCCGGTCCGAAGGCGAGCTGCCAGAGGCCGTTGAGGATGGCGCCGAGGATGAAGAAGATGACGGCGAAGAGCAGCGGCGAGCCGTAGTCGCCCTTCTCCCGCGCCATGGCGTAGGCCCGCCCCGGCGAGGTGACGAGCAGCTTCACCGTCTCGACCAGGGCGCCGAGGTCCTTGCGCTGGTCCCAGGGCAGGCCCGGCCGCGCGGCCGGCGGTCCGCCCGGAGGCGGCGCCGCCGGCGGCTCACCGGGCGGCGGCGGTGGTGTGGGGTACAGGGGCTCGCTCATGGCTCCTCCCTCAGAAGCGGTCGGCGTACTGGCTGACGCCGGGGATCATCAAGCGCTCGCCCTTGACGCCCTTCATGATCGCCAGGACGTGGACCACCAGGACGACGATCCAGAAGATCGACTGCAGGATGCAACCGGTGCAGCCGAGGTCGATCCAGGCGGTGGCCATCTGCAGCACGGTGAGCAGGATGGCGATGATGACCTCCGCCACCAGCAGCACCAGGCCGTGCTTGGCGTGCCACTGCACCTCCCGGTCCTCCTTCTCGGTGAGCAGCGGGATCAGCGCCAGCAGCCACAGGTAGGAGAGGACGATCATCAGGCCGCGGTTCGGGCTCTCGGTGCCACCGGGGCCTCCGGCCGGCGGCGGCGGCGGCGTGCCGCCGGCGCTCGGGCCGCCCGTGCCGCCCGGGGGCGGTGGCGGCGGCGAACCGGAGGGCGGGGGCGGCGGCGAGGGGGGGGGTGATCCGGGAGGCGGTCCGGGGGGAGTCATGGGTTCACTCATCGCGCCTTGCTCCTTTCAGCGAAAGGCAGGGAAACACTGGAGTTGGCTGGGCTGGCCGGGCGGCCGTCAGTCTACCGGAAGGCCGCCCGGGTCCACAAGCGGCGCGCCGCCGGTGCCGAGACCGCCGGGGTCGAGACCGAGGTCGGCGAGCGCCGCGGCCACCGCGCGCCGCTGGTCGGCGCGCACCGAGAGGACGAGCTCGACCGTGCCGTCGCCGTAGCGCTCGCCGGCGAGCTCGACCTCCGGCGGGTGGACGAGGCGCAGAACCGCCCCGAGCTGCTCGTAGGAGAGCGCCAGCGGCACCGCGAGGCGCGGCACCCGGCGCGCCACCGGCAGGCCGTCGAGGGCCAGGCGGGCGGTATCGCGGTAGGCTCGAACGAGGCCGCCCTTGCCGAGCTTGGTGCCGCCGAACCAGCGCACCACCACCGCCACCACGTCGCGCAGCCCGCGGCCGCGCAGCGCGGCGAGGATCGGCGGCCCGGCGGTGCCGGCGGGCTCGCCGGCGTCGGAGGCGCGCTCGCGCGGCGCCGCGCCGACGCGCCAGGCGAAGCAGTGGTGGGTGGCGTCGGGGTGCTCGCCGCGCAGGCGGTCGTGGAAGGCCACGGCGGCGGCCTCGTCGGCGGCCGGGGCGACGGCGGCGAGGAAGCGCGAGCCCTTCTCGCGCAGCTCGGCCCGCGCCTCGCCGGCGGGCACCGGGTAGCCGGCGCCGGGCTCCGTCGCGCCGGTCAACCGGCGCCGGCCCCCACCACGGGCGCCGCGGTGCCGGCCAGCACGCGCTCGTAGATCCGCCGGT
>CAZLBJ010000187.1:0-5020 GCA_964557755.1 uncultured Thermoanaerobaculia bacterium | reverse complement strand
GACGCGACGCCGGCGTCGCGGGCGGCGGCGACGGCGCGCGCCAGCTCGTCGGCGCTCGTCGCCTCGTAGAGGAGCTCGGCCGGGCCGCCGATCCGGAAGGTGGTCAGCGGCCCCAGCGGCACGCCCTCGCGCAGGCGCTCGCCGCCCAGCGCCGCGGCGAGGCGGGCGCGGGTGCCGGCGTCGAGCTCGGCGGTGGCGGTGCCGAGGGTGGGGCTGGAGGCGGACACGGTCAGGCTCGCCTCACTCGTCCAGCATGCGGATGCGCCGCTCGTGGCGGCCGCCGTCGAACGGCGTGTCGAGCCAGGCGGCGAGGATGCGCTCGACCGTCTCCCAGTCGACCAGCCGCTCGCCGAGGGACAGGCAGTTGGCGTCGTTGTGGGCGCGCGAGAGGCGCGCCGACTCCTCGCTCCAGCACAGCGCGCAGCGCACGCCGCGCACCCGGTTGGCGGCCATCGCCTCGCCGTTGCCCGAGCCGCCGAGGACGATGCCGCGCTCGCACTCGCCGGCGGCCACCGCCTCGGCCACCGGGCGGCAGAAGCGCGGGTAGTCGACCGACTCGGTGGAGTCGGTGCCGAAGTCCACCACCTGGTGGCCGCGCTCGGCGAGCCAGCCCTGGATGCGCTCCTTGTAGCGGTAGCCGGCGTGGTCCGATCCGATGGCGATCTTCATCGTCGTCCCTCCTGGTCCCTACTGCAGGTAGCCGAGCGACTTGAGGATCTCGCGCGTCTCGTCGGCCATCTGGCGCTCGTCGCCGCACGCCGCCGACGCCGGCTCGACCGCCACCGGGAAGCGCTCGGCGTTCTCCCACGCCGACAGTTCCCGCTGCAGGCGCTCGAGCTCCTCGGGGTGCTCGTCGGCGACGTTCACCGTCTCCTCCGGGTCCTCGGCGAGGTCGTAGAGGGTGAAGCGCACGCCGGGGCCGCCGATCCACTGCTGCTCGGGGCGGGTCTGGGCGTAGACCAGCTTGAAGCGCTCGTCGCGCACCACCTTCTGCCACTTGTTGTGCATCTCCCAGCCGGCCTCGGAGAAGGCCAGGCGGTGGCCGTCGGCGGTGAGACGCGGATCGGCCGCGGCGGCGCTCTCGACCCCGCTCGCGCCGTCCTGCGATGCGGCCGGCGTGCCAGCGGCGCCGCGCAGCCGCGGCGTCAGACTGCGGCCCTGCATCCAGGCGCCGTCCTCGAGCTCGACGCCGGCCGCCTCGAGGATGGTCGGCGCCAGGTCCACCAGCTCCACCGGGTGGGGGTCGACGCGCGGCTCGAGGACGCCGGGGTAGTGGAGGATCAGCGGCACCCGCAGGCAGGTCTGGAAGCCGAAGCGGCCGTGGTCGAAGTAGTAATGGTGATCGCCGAGCGACTCGCCGTGGTCGGAGGTGAAGGCGGTCAGGGTGCCCTCCAGCAGGCCGCGCTGGCGCGCCGCCGCCAGCAGCTCGCCGATCCAGTGGTCGTTGTAGGCGATCTCGGCGTCGTAGCGGGCGACGTAGAAGGCCAGCTCGTCGCGGCCGTCGAGCACCTGCTCCTGGCCGATGCCCATCATCTGCTGGCGCGGCCGGTCGGTGATCTCGATCGTCGCCGACGCGTCGAAGTGCTCGTCGCCCTGGAAGCGCTCCGCCCACTCGCCCGGCGGCGTGTAGGGGAAGTGCGGGTCGAGGTAGTGGACCCACAGGAACCAGGGCGCCTCCTGCTGCTCGATGCGCTCGAGCAGGCCCACCGCCAGCCGCGTCACCGCCTCGGCGCCGGTGGGGTCGATGCCGTCCGGCGGCGCCACCTCCCAGGCCTCGACGTAGCTGTCGAAGCCCTGGTCGAAGTAGAACTCGTGCGACACGGCGGCGTTGGCGACCACCGCATGCGTCTGGAAGCCGGCCTCCTTGAGAGCCTCGGCCAGCATGCGGAAGCGGCAGGGCAGCGGCTGGCCGATGCGGCGCACGATCTCGTTGTCCTTCGGGTAGGTGGCGGTGAACATCGAGGCGAACGACGGCCCGGTCTTCGGCCACTGCACCGCCGGCTGGTCGAAGCGCACGCCCTCGGCGGCGAGGCGGTCGAGGTTCGGCGAGGTGTCGCGGACATAGCCGTAGCTGCCCAGGTGGTCGGCGCGCAGGGTGTCGGTGGTGATCAGCAGGACGTTGCTCTTCGCCGGCAGCGGCTCGACGCCGGCCTCCCCGCCGTCCTCGCGGCAGGCGGTGGCGAGCAGCAGGACGGCGAGCGCGGCGGTGCCGGCGGCGATGCGGCGGGACAGGGGAGTGGCGTGCATACGGCTTCGGGTCCTCGATTCGCGGGTGCGGGGGAAGCGCCCGGCGGACAGGGCGGCCTCTGGCATTCTAGCAGCGCCCTACGCCCGCTGCCGCCGCGCCTCGAAGAGGATGAGCGAGGCGGCGACGGTGGCGTTGAGCGACTCGACCGGCGCCGCCAGCGGGACGGTGAGGCGCAGCGCGGCGCGGCCCTCGAGCGCCGCCGACAGGCCCGGCCCCTCGGCGCCGAGCGCCAGTACCAGGGTGCCGCCGAGGTCGGCGCGCCAGGGGTCGTCGCCGCCGCGCGGCACCAGCGCCGCCCAGCGCGGCGCGACCGGCGCCAGGTGCGCTTCCAGCGCTTCCGGCTCGACGCCCACCGCCACCGGCAGGCGCAGCAGGCTCCCGGCCGAGGCGCGCAGCGCCCGCGGGTGGTTGGGATGGGCGCAGCCGGGGGAGAGGGCGAGGGCCGCGGCCCCCGCGGCCTCCGCCGAGCGCGCCAGGGCGCCGAGGTTGCCCGGGTCCTGGAGGCCCTCGGCGTAGACGTAGACGCCGCCTGCGCGGTGGGGCAGGGCGGCGGCCCCCGGCCGCGGCAGGCGGGCGACGGCGGCGACGCCGCGCGGCGAGTCGGCGTCCATCACCGCCGCCAGCAGCTCGCCGTCGACCTCCTCGAAGACCTGCTCGAAGTCGACGCCGGCCGCCGCGGCGAGGCGCCGCGCCAGCGCCGCGCCCTCCGGCCGCGCCAGCAGCTCCGGGGCCGCCAGCACCGTCTCCAGCACGACGCCGGCGGCGAGCGCCTCGTCCACCAGGTGGGGGCCCTCCAGCAGCGCGCGGTCGCCTTTACATCGCCGCACCTGCCGCATATCCTTCAGCCTTCGATTATGACGGCTGGAGATCACACCCCCGATCTTAGGGACTTCTGGCACCGCCTCCAAACCGGCGTCTCGGTGGCGGTGGCGGGACCGTCGCCCGAGAAGCTCCTCGGCATCCGCGACGGGGTGCTGCGCTACTTCCGCGACCACCTCGGCCGCGAGGTGTCGGTGGCGGTGGTGCCGCAGCCGCGCGAGGACGAGGCGGCCGGGCTGCCGGTGTCCGACGAGCAGGCCTTCGAGCTCGCCCACCGGCGGGCGCTGGAGGTGGAGGAGCGGGTCGGCGACCAGTACCACTTCTGCGTCGCCAGCGAGGGCACCCTCCACCCGGTGGAGGCCGACGGCGCCATGCACTGGTTCGTGCGCAACTGGACGGTGGTGCGCTCGCCGGTGGGGGAGGCCTGGGGCGGCAGCGGCTCGGTGGAGCTGCCGCCGCGGCTGGTCGCCGGCCTCGCCGGCGAGCAGGTGCACTTCGCAGTCCCCGGCACCCGCCGCGGCGGCGGCATGATGGCGTCGATCACCGGCGGCGCCGAGGACCGCCGGCGCGCCACCGCCCTGGCCACCACCAACGCGCTGGCCACCCTCTTCTACGGCATGCTGGAAGGCCGGCCCGGCCACCGACGTTCCTAGAGAGCGTGGCGTGGCGTCCGGGCCGGTGGCGGCGGGCACCCGGTGTGCTACCATCCGTCGCGCAAACGCCGTCGAAGCCCCCCCGTACGATCCACGGCCGCCGCGGCCGCAGACCCGCCGCCGGAGGGCCGTCGCGCAACTTTCGCTGACGTAGAGGAAGCCCGATCCATGAGTGAGACGACCACCCGCCTGTTCACCTCGGAGTCCGTCACCGAGGGCCATCCCGACAAGGTCGCGGACCAGATCTCCGACACGGTGCTCGACGAGGTCCTGCGCCACGACCCGCAGGGGCGGGTGGCATGCGAGACGCTGGTCAGCACCGGCCTGGTGCTGCTCGCCGGCGAGATCACCACCACGGCGCAGATCGACTTCGCCGCCCTCGCCCGGCGCACCATCCTCGACATCGGCTATGACGACCCCGCCTACGGCTTCGAGGGCAAGACCTGCGCCGTACTGTCGGCGATGGACCCGCAGTCGCCGGACATCGCCATGGGCGTCGACCCGGGCGGCGCCGGCGACCAGGGGCTGATGTTCGGCTACGCCTGCGGCGAGACCGAGGAGCTCATGCCGCTGCCCATCATGCTCGCCCACAAGCTGACCCGCCGCCTCGCCGACGCCCGCCGCGGCGGTGACGTGGCGTGGCTGCGGCCCGACGGCAAGAGCCAGGTGACGGTCGAGTACGACGGCCACCGGCCGGTGCGCGTTCACACGGTGGTGGTGTCCACCCAGCACGACCCGGACGTCTCCCTGGCGGAGATCCGCGACACGGTGATCGAGCGCATCGTGCGCCCGGTGGTGCCGGCGGCGCTGCTCGACGAGCGCACCGTCTTCCACATCAACCCCACCGGCCGCTTCGTCATCGGCGGCCCGCACGGCGACTGCGGCCTGACCGGGCGCAAGATCATCGTCGACACCTACGGCGGCGTCGGCAGCCACGGCGGTGGCGCCTTCTCGGGCAAGGACCCGACGAAGGTCGACCGCTCGGCCAGCTACATGGCGCGCCACATCGCCAAGAACCTGGTGGCCGCCGGCCTCGCCGAGCGCGCCGAGGTGCAGCTCGCCTACGCCATCGGCGTGCCGGAGCCGGTGTCGATCCACGTCGACACCTTCGCCACCGGGCGGCTGCCGGAGCGCCGCATCCAGGCGCTGATCCGCGACGTCTTCCCGCTGTCGCCGCGCGGCATCATCGAGCACCTCGACCTGCGCCGGCCGCTCTACCGGCGCACCGCCGCCTACGGCCACTTCGGGCGCAACGACGAGGGCTTCCCGTGGGAGCTCACCGACCACGCCGACGAGCTGG
>CAZLBJ010000186.1:0-4232 GCA_964557755.1 uncultured Thermoanaerobaculia bacterium | reverse complement strand
TCGTCGTCGGCGATGCGCTGCTCGCCGCCCGGGCGCCCCAGCAGGTGGCGGTAGAGGCGGGCGAGCAGGTCGTCCTTCTCCCAGCTCTCCAACGTCTCGTTGAGGGTGACCTCGGCGGCAAGCGTCGACGCCACCTCGCGGATGCCCGCGTAGCCGTCGCGGTAGATGCGCTCGACCTGGTGTCGCTCGAGCGGGTCCGCGTCGAGCCGGATGTGGGCCAGCGCGTCGGCGATCTCCAGCGCCTCGCGCCAGCGCGCGTCGGAGGTCGACGGCCGCGACGGCTGCTCCCCGACGCCCGGCGGGTCGATCGTGAAGGTCACCCGGCCGTCGCGCATCGCCGGCTTGACGTCGTAGTCGCCGACCAGCGTGTAGGCGAGCGCGGTCAGCACGTGGCCGCGCCCGGCCTCGTCGGGCTGCCGGGCGCGCACGATGACGGAGTTGTCGTCGGAGGCCGCGACGTCGATGCGCCGGCTCCCCGACGCCACCTCGAAGCGCACCGGCACCTCGACGGCGATGCCGACGCCGTCGCTGCGGCGGATGGCGGTGCCGAGGATCTCCACCAGCACGCGGTCGCCCACGTCGAGCGGCACGGGGCCTTCGTTGTCGGGCTCGATGAGGTAGGACTGCCGCTGGTGGGTGTCGAGGTCGGTGACCCGCGCGTGGATGGCGATCAGCGAAGCGCCGGTAGCGGCGGTGGGCAGGTCGTCGTCCCGCAGGGTCTGGGCGGCGGCCGGTAGTGCGGCGGCCAGCAGCGCCAGTGCCAGCACTGCGGCGAGGGGAAGCTTCAGGTTCGGATGCGCGCGGAGTTTCATGGGCAAGGTCCTCCTCGGTCGTGGTCGTCGCCGATACGGGGACTGCAAACGGCTCGCCAGGTCCACGATAGACTGGCCCGCACAGGCAGCAACCCCGAACCCAGGACGGTGGAGCGATGAAGAGCGACCGCGTGTTCGCGCCCGGAGAGCTGGAGGAGATCGCCCGCCGCGTCGGCCGCGCCGAGGGCGGCACCCGCGGCGAGATCGTGCCCTACGTAGTGGACGCCTCCGACGACTACCCGGAGACGTACTGGACGGCGGCGGCGCTCGGCGCCCTGCTGGCGCCGCTCCTCGCCTGGGCGCTGCACGCCGGGCTCGGCCTGTGGGGCGGCCCGTGGGGCCTGTGGATGACGCTGCCCCCCCTCGCCGGCGCCGGCGCCGGCTGGCTGGCGGTGCGCCTCGCCGAGCCGCTGCGCCGCGCCCTGGTGCCGCGCGACGAGCTCGAGCACCGGGTGCGCCTGCGCGCCGCCGCCGCCTTCGTCGACGAGGAGGTCTTCGACACCCGCGACCGCAGCGGCATCCTGCTCTTCGTCTCCCTCTTCGAGCACCGCGTGCTGGTGGTCGCCGACGCCGGCATCGAGGCGAAGGTGGCGCAGGCGGAGTGGGACTCGATCGCCGGCAACGTCGCCGCCGGCATCCGCGCCGGCCGCGCCGGCGAGGCGCTGGCCGAGGGGGTGACCCGCTGCGGCGAGCTGCTGGCGCGCCGCGACGGCCTCGCGCCGCGACCCGACGACGCCGACGAGCTCTCCGACCACGTGCGCCGGGAGACGCGGTGAAGGTGCGCCGGGCGCTGGTCCTCGTGCTGGCCCTGCTGGCCGCGGCGGCCGCCGCAGCCCTGGAGGTGCCCTACCTCGCCGGCCGCGTCGTCGACGAGGCCGGCATGGTGCCGCCGGAGACGGCGGCGCGCATCGAGCAGAAGCTCGCCGACTTCGAGGCGCGCAGCGGCCACCAGGTGGCGGTGCTCACCGTACCGGCGCTCGGCGACGATCCGCTGGAGGACTTCTCGCTGCGCGTCGCCGAGACCTGGAAGCTCGGCCGCGAGGGGGTCGACGACGGCGTGCTGCTGCTCGTCGCCCGCGACGAGCGCCAGATGCGTCTCGAGGTCGGCTACGGCCTCGCGCCGCAGCTCACCGACCTCGCCTCGCGCCGCATCCTCGACGACGTGATGCGCCCGCGCTTCCGCGCCGGCGACTTCGGCGGCGGCATCGAGGCCGGCGTCGACGGGGTGATCGCGGTGCTCGAGCACGGCGAGAGCGCCCTGCCGCCGCCGCAGGCGGAGACGGGCGGCCCGGACGTCCCCGCCTTCGCCCGCCTCCTCATGGGCGCCGTCTTCCTCCTCGTCGTCGGCACCTTCGCGCTCTCCGCGGTGGCCACCAAGGGCGCCGGCGGCTGGTTCCTCTACCTCTTCCTCACCCCCTTCTGGCTCATCTTCCCGTCGGCGATCGTCCACCCGCTGGCCGGCCCGGCGGCGGCACTGGCCTGGCTGGTGGGTTTCCCGCTGCTGCGCCGCGCCAGTGCCAAAAAGCGCCTGCCGGCCTGGATGACCACCTTCGCGAGCTCCGGCAGCGGCGGCCGCGGCGGCGGCTTCGGCCGCGGCGGCGGCTTCGGCGGCGGCGGCGGCGGCTTCTCGGGCGGCGGCGGCAGCTTCGGCGGCGGCGGCGGCTCCAGCTCCTGGTGAGCCCGGAGCCCGCCGATGACCGCGCTCGTCACCGCTCTCTGCCTCGTCGTCTACTACCTCGGCTACGCCTTCTACTCGCGGTACCTCTCGCGGCGCGTCTTCGCCCTCGACCCGGCGCGGCCGACGCCGGCGCACATGCTGCGCGACGATGTCGACTACGTGCCGACCCGCAAGCTGGTGCTGTTCGGCCACCACTACGCGTCGATCACCGGCCTCTCCCCGATGCTCGGGCCGGCGGTGGCGGTGATCTGGGGCTGGGCGCCGGCCATGCTGTGGGTGGTGGCCGGGGCGCTGCTGATCGGCTGCGTGCACGACTTCGGCGCCCTGGTGGTGTCGATGCGGGCGCGCGGCATGTCGATCGGCAAGGTGACGGAAGGCATCGTCGGGCCGCGCGCGAAGACGTTGTTCCACCTCATCATCTTCTTCGGCATCGCCCTGGCGATGGGCGTCTTCGTCTACGTCATCGCGCTGATGTTCGCCATCACGCCGCAGTGGGACCCCCAGCGGCCGCTGGCCGACCCGTCGTCGTTCCCCACCGCGGTGCTGCCGTCTGCGGCCCTGGTGGTCATCGCCCTGGTGGTGGGCAACCTCGCCTACCGGCGCGGCTGGCGGCTGGCGCCGCTCACCCTCGGCGGCTTCGTGCTCATGCTGGGGGCGGTGTGGGCGGGCGCCGAGCTGCCCACCCTGGGCCTCGAGCGCGAGGCGTGGCCCGGGCAGCCGGCCTGGGTGCTGATCCTCCTCGCCTACTCGTTCGTCGCCTCGGTGCTGCCCGTGTGGAGCCTGCTCCAGGCGCGCGACTTCCTCAACTCGCTGCTCCTCTACCTCGGCCTCGGCATGGCCTACCTCGGCCTCTTCGTCGGCGCGCCGGAGTTCGCCGCCCCCGCCTTCCGCATGCACCCGGAGGGGGCGCCGAGCTTCCTGCCGTTCGTCTTCATCATCATCGCCTGCGGCGCCGTCTCCGGCTTCCACTCGCTGGTCTCCTCGGGGACGACGGCCAAGCAGATCGCCAGCGAGGCCGACGCCAAGCCGATCGGCTACGGCGGGATGATCGGCGAGTCGCTCCTCGGCCTGCTGGCGGTGGTCGCCTGCACCGCGGTGGGGGTGGCTGGGCAGCCGCCGGACGCGGCGCGCGCCGCCTGGCTCCACGTCTACGCCGACTGGGGCTCGATGCAGGGGCTGGGGGCGCAGGTCGGGGTGTTCATCACCGGCGCGGCGCACTTCATCGAGCGCCTCGGCTTCCTCGACTTCCGGCAGGCGACGGCGCTGGTCGCCGTCGTCGTCATCTCCTTCGCCCTGACCACCCTCGACTCGGCGACGCGCCTGCTGCGCTTCAACGTCGCGGAGATCGGCGAGACGCTCGGCCTGCGGGCGCTCGGCAACCGCTTCGTCTCCTCGGGCGTCGCGGTCGGCGTCATCGCCCTCTTCGCCTTCTACGAGATCGGCGGCCAGCCGGCGGGCCTGGCGCTGTGGCGCCTGTTCGGCACCACCAACCAGCTCCTCGCCGGCCTGGCGCTGACCGTCGTCACCCTCTACCTCCTGCAGCGCGGCCGCAACCCCTGGCTGACCGGCCTGCCCGCCGCCTTCATGATGGCCACCACCGTCGTCGCCATGCTGATCAACCTCGCCGAGTTCTGGCAGCGCCGCGACGAGGGCACCTGGGTGCTGTTCGGGGTCGGCCTGGTGCTCCTGGTGCTGGCGCTGTGGCTCCTCGTCGAGTCGATCGCCTGCCTGCTGCGCCAGCG
>CAZLBJ010000185.1:0-6121 GCA_964557755.1 uncultured Thermoanaerobaculia bacterium | reverse complement strand
ACGCTGCCGTTCTTCGGCGTCGAGCCGCTGCTGGTCGACGACCAGGGCGAGCCGCTCGAGGGCGACGGCGTCTCCGGCAACCTGTGCCTGGCGCGGCCGTGGCCGGGGCAGGCGCGCACCCTCTACGGCGACCACCGCCGGTTCCGCGAGACGTACTTCTCGCAGTTCCCCGGCCTCTACTTCACCGGCGACGGCTGCCGCCGCGACGAGGACGGCTACTACTGGATCACCGGCCGCGTCGACGACGTGCTCAACGTCTCCGGCCACCGCCTGGGCACGGCGGAGATCGAGAGCGCCCTGGTGTCGCACGACGCGGTGGCCGAGGCGGCGGTGGTCGGCTTCCCGCACGACATCAAGGGCACCGGCATCTACGCCTACGTCGACCTGGTGCCCGAGTACCGCGCCTGGGAGCCGGAGGAGCTGGTGGGCGCGCTGAAGGAGCACGTGCGCCACGAGATCGGACCCATCGCCGCCCCCGACCGCATCCAGATCGCCAACGGCCTGCCGAAGACGCGTTCCGGCAAGATCATGCGCCGCATCCTGCGCCAGATCGCCGCCGGCGAGTACGACCAGCTCGGCGACGTCACCACCCTCGCCGACCCCGGCGTCGTCGACAGCCTGGTAGCGACCCACAAGCGCGGCGGCTGAGCCGCGGCGGCCGGCGCGGAGGTACCGTCCTGACAGCGTGGCGCGTCGTCCTGGCGTAGACTCCCTCGGATCTCCAACGCGGTGGGACCGGAACGGGAGGCCGAGCCTTGAACCTCTACCTGGCTGCGATCGTCGTCTACCTCGTGGGCATGATCGGCGTCAGCGTCTACAAGAGCCGCAAGGTGGCGACGCAGGACGACTTCATGGTCGCCGGCCGCGGCGTCACCGCGGCCTTCCTGGTCGGCACGCTGGTGTGCACCTGGATCGGCTCGGGGAGCCTGTTCGGCGGCGCCGGGCGGGCCTTCCGCGAGGGCTTCTCGGCGCTGTGGATGAGCGCCGGCGCGTGGGTGGGCATCGCGATGGTGTACTTCCTGGCGCCGCGGGTGCGGCGCATCGCCAAGTACACGGTGCCCGACATCCTCGAGCTGCGCTACACGCCGGCGGCGCGGGTGCTCGGCACGCTGGCGATCATCATCGCCTACCTGACCATCGCCGGCTACCAGTTCATCGGCGGCGGCCGTCTGCTGCACATCTTGACCGGCATCCAGCCGGAGGTCGGCATGGCGATCGTCTGCGCCCTGGTGATCCTCTACACGGTGCTCGCCGGCATGGCGTCGATCGTCGCCCTCGACGTCTTCAACGGCCTGCTGATCACCGCCGGCGTGCTGATCGCGGCGCCGTTCGCGCTGCAGGCGGCCGGCGGCTGGGACCAGCTCACCGAGACGCTGCCCGCCACCCACTTCACGGTCACCGGCGCCACCGGCATCGGCGCCGCGTTGGGACTCTTCTTCCCGACCTTCTTCCTGCTGCTGGGGGAGAGCGGGATGTACCAGAAGTTCATGTCGGCGAAGGACGAGGGGCACGCGCGTCGGGCGGTGCTGGGGATGATCGTCGGCGTCATCGTGGTCGAGACGGTGCTCGACACGACGGCCATCTTCGGCGCCGGCGCCCACTGGGGCGACGCCGCCTACCGCGCCGCCGACGGCACCCTCGACCGCGCCGCCACCGAGACGGTCCTGCTCTCGCTCGGCGCCCACGACCTGCCGCCGGCGGTCGGCATGCTGCTGCTGGTCGGCGCCGCGGCGATCATCTTCTCGACCGCCAACAGCTTCCTGATGGTGCCGTCGACCAACCTGGCGCGCGACGTCTTCCAGCGCTTCCTCAAGCCGGAGGCCTCCGCCGGACAGGTGATCGCCTTCCAGCGCGCGGCGATCGTGGCGCTGGCGCTGGTGGCCCTGCTGGTGACGACGCAGTTCGAGAACATCCTCGACATGGCGCTCTACGCCTACACCATGGTCGGCGCGGCGGTGACGCCGGCGCTGCTCGCCGCCTTCGTGTGGCGGCGGGCGACGCCCCTCGCCGGCACCCTGTCGGTGGCCGCCGGCATGGTCGCCACGGTGGTCTTCGCCCTGCTCGCCCGCTCCGGCATGGCGGAGCTGAACCTCGGCGTGGTCAGCCTGCCGCTCGAGTACGACTACATCATCTACCCGGCGGGGACGCTGTCGATCCTGACGCTGGTCGTCGGCAGCTACCTGACGCCGCGCGCCCCGGAGGAGAAGTGGCGGCCGTTCCAGGCGCCGGCGGCGGGAACAGGAGCGGAACCGGAAACGCCGGCGGCCCGCTGACGGCTCACCCCCGCGCCGCCCAGCCGCGGATGCGCGCCACCTCCCCGGCCGGCAGGCAGAGGAACTCGAGGAACTCGCGGTGGGCGTCGGGGTCCTGGCGCTCGAAGACGACGTGCCAGCGGCGCATGTCCTCCTCGGAGAAGCCGGACGCGGCGAGGAGCTGCGTCCAGCGCTCGACGTTCATCACGCCGACGGCCGTCCTCGACGCGGTGCGCCGCAGCAGGCCGAGGATCACCCGCTGCTGCTCGCGCAGGCCGGCGATCTCCCGGTTGAGCGCGTCGAGGCGCCGCTCGAGGACCTCGGCGAGAGCGTCGCTGGGGCCGTCGAGGATGCGGGCGATCTCGGTCAGCGGCACGCCGGCCTCGCGGTAGCGCACCACTTGCGCCAGCCGCCCCTCGTCCTCGGCGGTGTAGCGCCGGTAGTCGCCGTCACCGCCCTCCGACGGCACCAGCAGACCGATGCGGTGGTAGTGGAGGAGCGTCGACCGCGACAGCCCGAACCTGCGGGCCAGGCGGCCGATGGTGGTGGTACCGGCTGTGTAGGTCTTGCTGTCGCGGTCGGGCTCGTCCCGCATCGCGGACCTCAGGCGATCTCGGTGGCCTTGGCTGGAACAAGCGCCTGCGCCTTCCGCTCGGCGACGAACAGCCGCTCCCAATCTCGGCTCCGAAAGCGGGTCCATGGCGGGAGGAGCCTAGCATCCGGCGAGGATGAGCCGATCAGCTCATCTCTCAAGGCCGCAGCCCGGTTCGAACGTGGCGACGGATTCATGACCAGCACTGGAGAATTGAGACTCGTCGTAGGGAAGCCGTCAGGGAAGGCAGTGGCCACAGTTTGAAAGTCTGGTTGAGGATCCGTCCCCTCACTTCCAGCCCGAGCGACGCAGGTCTTGGAATCCGACGATACGTTTCCAAGCAGCGATCGTTTGACAGCGCTGCCGTTCGACAGCATTGCTTATGTTAGCTTAGCTCGGTATTCCCTTTCGGTTCGCACTCACGAGCCACGCCTTCATTCTCTGCATGAAAGCCCACACGTCGTCGGTTGAGGGTTTGACGAAATTAAGTGCTTCTGGATCGTCACCCATCTTTTCAAAAACATCGATAAGCCAAGACGGTCCGTGCCCCGTAGCGCCTAGTTGCTTCAGCCACGACTCTAGTTCACCGCCCGGGACAATAAAGACCCCATATTCCGCGAGTTGAGAAAGGAGATTTATTGCGGCCTCGCGATCGGAGGCTCCAAGAATATCAATGCCGCCATCGCGCTTCATATTCTTTCCTGTCTCATCCATAGCTTTCTTTAGTGCACTGCGCATGGTAGCAAGCGAGCTATGGGCGATGTCTGGAACGTGCGCTCCGGAGAGCAAGTTGGTCCAGTTAGTCCCGCCGTCCTTGAGTGCATCTACATCCACGACTCCAGCTGCGGGGATTCCGAGTTGGCGCAACGGTCGAATTACGGTGTGAACCGTCTGTTTGTTCTGAGCATTGATAAAAAGACAGTTTGGAATTCCCCATTCAGGCTTGAATCGGAGGAGGCGCTCGTTAACCTCCTGGTAAAAAGCGCGATCGGCGTCCGATTCAGTCACCACTACAAACTCGTAAAACAAGCCGCTCAGAACACCAGTCGATCGCAGCAATGGGTTTCTCATTAGCTTCAATAGTTCTGCGCCCGGCAGCAACCGTGCGGTCGCAACGCCATCGCGGAAGGTCAATCGGACGATGTTCAGAGGTGCGCCTGATTGGATACAGCCCATCACAAACGTCGAACTGTGGGTCGAGGCAAAAACGCGCTTGTCTGCGGACATAGCAGCCCGCGCCACCTCGTAGCCCAGCTTGGATGCAAGAGATGGATGAAGGAATGCCTCTGGTTCATCAATAAGCAGCACACGGGGATCACCGGCCATCAACTCGGTTATAATTCCCGTGAATGCCTTTACACCGTCACTGGCAAAATGAATTGGTTGCGCCTTCGCGTGGAAGAGACGAGCTTCGTCGTGAATGCCCCGCTCCTCCATGCCATTTGCTGGCTCGCGTGCCGAAAAACGAATGCGAAGAGCTCCAAGTTTGGTGGGGTCAAGAACAAAGTAGAGACCAAACGCCTCTGAGACGATTCGGCGGACTTCGCGACGCTTGGTATCGTCGCGGAACAATACCTGAAAACTTGATTGCGGTGCTTGCTGTAAATCGCCTGCGTCTTGCTCGTTCACGAGGTTTATTCGATTCCTGCCGTCAAGCATCAACGTGCTATGAGTAAGGAACCACTGGCAGAAGGCAGGTAGATTAGTGATTGGGTCCTGAACGAACCGCAGCAGTTCCCTCGCAGGCAACTGTTGCCGGCCAAAGGGGCTTCCGATAAAGATATGGTCAACTTGAAGTGATTCACCCGGATTCGGTGATTGCTTCAGATTCTCGATGGCTTGGACTGCTCTTTCCGGTGCGAGGCCTGTAAAGGTCAGTTCGTCAAGAATCAGCGCAGTCGCGTCCTTTTGGCCACGTCGACAGAACTGCTCTATCTCCGACAGTACCTTACTCTTTCCGGAGTTGTTTGGTCCGACGAATACCGTCACGGGCGTGGCGGAGATTGCCTCAGGTGGAATGCTCACTGCGCGGCCAAACTTCAGCTTAAAAGTAGATATCAATTGTACGCTCCCTTCTCTCTGCCTCTTTATGCTGCCGAACGGTGAAAGATCCCCTGTGGGGACAAGCGCAGCCTAGCACACGTCGGTTGCAACGACAGATTAGGACGCACACCTCGGGACGGTCGAACCCATCCTTGGAAAGCTCGCTGAGGCTCCATATCTTGGAAGGGAGGCAGCGCTGTGCGGATTCTGCTCTGGTGTGATCGGGGCTGAGTGATGGCAGCAGACGGCCAAGTCGCCTTCAGGGACGGAGATAGCCGTGTAAGAAGCATCGTCGCCAGCCTCGAGGCCACTGCACTCGCGTACGATGATCTGGCACCGCTCGAAGTCGAGGTAGTAGAGGAGCCGCGACCCCGACAACCTGCTAGGCGACCTCGGCTTGCGGCCGCCACGCCTCGCCGTGCCGCAGGTAGTGGGCCAGCAGCCGATCGAGCTCGCGGTGCTTGGCGTCGTAGGCGGCCTGGTCGAGCGCCGCCAGCGTCTCGCGTCCGGGGTCGTCGAGGGCAGTATAGACACGGCTCCACTCGATGGCGCAGCCGCCTTCGCGGCGCTCGACGGCGATCGCCAGCCGGGTGACGAGCGACTCCGCCTGGAAGAGCACGAACTCGATGCGCCCGGGTGCCGCCTCGGCCGGCGGCTCGAAGCGGCTGACGGTCCACACCACGCGGTTCGGCAACTCGGTGACGAAGACGGCGTCGAGCTCGGCGAGGCCGGAGCGCGAGCAGCGCAGGTCGCAGGCCCAGGCGGCGATCCAGTCGTGCTCGCGCGTCGGGCAGAGGAGCGGGAAGACCTCCTCCGGCGGGAAGGGGAGCGTGTCGCGGAAGGTGAACGTCTTGCGGACGGCGGGGTCGATCTCGGGCATGAGCGTCTCCTCGGTCAGGGTCGTCCGGCGGCTCCGTGCCGCCGTGAGGAGCAGGCTAGAGGGTGAAGCCGTAGACGGGTCAAGCCCCGGGCTAGAGCGCGTGGTGGCGGACGTGATATCGTCTGACACATGAAGGAGAGCGTGACACGAGTCGGCAAAGCTGGCAGGGTTGTCATACCCGCACCGTTCCGCGAGGCCCTGGATCTGAAGCCGGGCGACACGCTGAAGGTGCGGCTGGACGAGGACGGGCTCCATCTCTACACCACCCGCCAGGCGCTGGAGCGGGCCAGGGCGGCCGTCCGCAGATACGTCGCTCCAGGTATCCGGCTCTCGGACGAGCTGATCGCCGACCGC
>CAZLBJ010000184.1:0-6314 GCA_964557755.1 uncultured Thermoanaerobaculia bacterium | reverse complement strand
CGCCGCCGCGGTGCGCGGCACCGAGGAGGTGCGCGGCGCGGTGGTCGCCTCGACGCTGACCTCGATCGCCGTCTTCTTCCCCATGGTCTTCGTCGAGGGCGTCGCCGGCGAGGCCTTCGGCGACCTCGGCCTGGCGGTGGTCATCTCGCTGCTCGCCTCGCTGGCGGTGGCGGTGTTCTTCATCCCCATGCTGGCCAGCCGCCGCGGCGTGTCGATGGAGGGCGACACCGGCAGCGCGGTGAGCCTGCGCCGCTGGTGGTCGTGGCGCCATCTCGTCGCCGACCTGCGCCGGCTGACCGGCCTGCTGCGCCGCCGCGACGGCCTCGGCCGCGTGCGCCGCACCCTGCGCACCCTCGCCTGGCCGCTGCGTATCGCAGCCTTCGCCGTCGGCGTCGTGCTGGTGGTGCTGCGCTTCGTGCTGGCGGCGGTGCTCGAGGCCGCCGGCAAGCTGGTCCTGCTGGCGATCTACGGGGTGGTCGGCACCTGGCGGCGCACCGCCGCGGGGGCGCGCCGCGCCGGCGGCCGCCTCAGCTTGGCGCACTGGGCCTCGTGGCACGCCTGGCGCCGGCGGCGGCGTGAGCTGCCCTGGTGGGGCGCCGCGGCCGCCACCTTGTGGCTGCCGGTGGCGGCGGTGCTCGAGCTGCTGGTCAAGGCCGTGGCGGCGTTCGTCGGCCTCTGCCTGTGGCTGGCGCAGCGCGTCCTCGGCGCCCTGCAGGACCTCTACCCGAAGACCATCCGCTGGGCGCTGGCGCGGCCGGCGATGGTGCTGGTCCTGGTCGCCGGCGTGCTCGTCCTCACCTGGGGCGCCGCCCGCGGCCTCGGCTCGGAGCTCCTGCCCGAGGTGCACCAGGGCGAGCTGACCTTCGAGGTGGCGCTGCCGGTGGGCACGCCGCTGGCGCAGACCGACGAGATCCTGGCGCCGGTCGAGGCGGCGATCCTCGCCGAGCGCGAGCACATCGACAGCCTGATCCTCTCCGTCGGCTTCGACGCCGCCAACTCGCAGCGCTCCGACGAGGGCGAGCATTCGGCGCGCTTCAAGCTGCTGCTCGACAGCTCCGACCCGGCGGTCGAGCGCGGCGTCGTGGAGCGCATCCGGGCGCGGCTGGCGCGGGTGCCGGACCTCGACGCACGCGTCGCCCGGCCGGTGCTGTTCTCCACCCGCACGCCGATCGAGGTCGAGGTGCACGGCGACGACCTGCGCCGCCTCAAGGAGTACGGCGACCGCGTCGCCGGGGAGATGGCCGCCTTGCCGCGCCTCGCCGACGTCGAGACCTCGCTGGTCTCCGGCGCGCCGGAGGTGCAGGTGCTCTACGACCGCGACCTGCTGTCGCGCTACGGGCTCGACCTGCGCCGCGTCGCCGAGCAGGTGCGCAACCAGGTGCAGGGCTTCGAGGCCACCAAGTACAACTTGAAGGACCGCCGGGTGCCGATCATCGTGCGCCTCGCCGAGGCCGACCGCGAGTCGGTGGCCGACGTGCGGAACCTGCTGGTCAACCCGGGCTCCGAGCGGCCGATCCAGCTCTCCTCGGTGGCCGACGTGCGCCTCGGCGAGGGGCCGAGCGAGGTGCGGCGCATCGACGGCCAGCGGGTGGCGGTGGTCTCCGCCAACCTCGCCTCCGGCTCGCTGGGCGAAGCGGTGGCGGCGATCGAGCAGCGCCTCGAGCGCGAGGTCGAGTGGCCGGCCGACATGACCTTCTTCATGGGCGGCCAGAACGAGGAGTGGGAGCGCAGCCGCGGCAGCCTGTACCTGGCGCTGGCGCTGTCGATCTTCCTCGTCTACGTCATCATGGCGGCGCAGTTCGAGTCGCTGACCCAGCCGTTCATCATCATGTTCACCATCCCGCTCGCCTTCTTCGGCACGGTGATGGCGCTGTGGCTGCTCGACATCCCGCTGTCGATCGTCGTCTTCCTCGGCATGATCATGCTGGCCGGCATCGTGGTCAACAACGCCATCGTGCTGATCGACTACGTCAACACCCTGCGCGGCCGCGGCATGGAGCGGCGCGAGGCGCTGGTCACCGCCGGCTCGGTGCGCTTGCGGCCGATCCTGATGACCACCGCCACCACCGTCCTCGGCCTGCTGCCGATGGCGCTCGGCGTCGGCGACGGCGCCGAGCTGCGCACGCCGATGGCGATCGCGGTGATCAGCGGCCTGGTCACCTCGACGGTACTCACCCTGGTGGTCATCCCGTCGATCTACGACATGGTCGACCGGGTGCGCGAGCGCGTCCTCGGCCGTGGCCCGCAGGCCGGGCGCGAGGGGCAGGCGGCCGGCGAGGACGGCGGCCTGGTGCCGGAGTCGGCGGGCTGAGGCGGCGATGAGCGACCTCGGAGACCACGGGCACGAGCGCCGCGACGTCGAGCACCCCGGCCGCGGCCCCGCCGGCGAGCACAGCCGCTGGGAGGGGGTGCTGCCGCGCTTCTCGCTCGACCGCCGCATCACCGTGCTGGTGCTGCTCGCCACCACCCTGGTGGTCGGCGCGGTGGCGGCGGTGTCGATCCCGCTCGAGCTGTTCCCGCGCGGCTTCACGCCGCCGTTCCTGTCGATCTCCGTGCCGTGGTCCGACGCGCCGGCGCCGGAGGTGATGGAGAAGCTGATCCTGCCGCTCGAGGAGGAGGTCTCCACCGTCCGCGGCCTCGACCGCATGTCGAGCTTCGCCGCCACCGGTTTCGGGCGCATCGCGCTGCAGTTCAAGCACGGCACCGACATGGACGTCGCCTACCGCGAGGTGCGCGACCGGGTGCAGCGGGCGCGCCCGCGCCTGCCCGACGACGCCGACCGCGTGTACATCCGCAAGGACGACGTCTCCGGCATCCCGGTGGCGATGGTCGGCGTGCTGATCGACCCCGGGGTGGCCGATGCCTACGACCTGATCCAGACCGAGGTCATCAAGCGCCTCGAGCGCATCGACGGCGTCGCCTCGGTGGACGGCCAGGGGCTGATCGACAAGGAGATCCTGATCGAGCTCGACCGCGCGCGCACCGAGGCGGCCGGGCTCAACATCTACGAGCTCGGCCAGCAGCTGCAGAACGACAACTTCTCGCTCGCCTCGGGGCAGGTCCACTCGGGCGGCAAGAAGCTGCTGCTGCGCTCGGTGGCGCGCTACTCGGACATGGACGAGCTGCGCGACCGCCTGGTGGCGCCCACCGTGCGCCTGGGCGACATCGCCGACGTCAGCTACGAGCAGCCGGAGCGCGAGTTCCGCATCCGCGTCAACTCGAAGCCCGCCATCGCCATCCAGATCCTCAAGGAGGGCGACGCCAACACCCTGGAGGTGTCGCGCGCGGTCACCGAGACGGTCGAGGAGCTCAACCGCAACCCGCGGGTGGCGGCCCTCGAGCTGTCGGTGATCTTCAACCAGGGCGACGTCATCCTCGAGTCGCTCGACACGCTGCTCGACAGCGGCAAGGTGGGCGCGCTGTTCGCGGTGGGCGTGCTGTTCTTCTTCCTGCGCCGCGTGCGGCTGACGATGATCATCACCCTGTCGATCCCTCTGTCGATCGTCATCGCCCTGGCGGTGATGTTCTTCGCCGGGGAGAGCCTCAACATCCTGTCGCTGCTCGGGTTGATGATCTGCGTCGGCCTGCTGGTCGACAACTCGGTGGTGGTGGCCGAGAACATCTACCGCCTGCACAAGGAGGGCGCCTCGCGGCGCGACGCGGTGATCGAGGGCGCCGGCGAGATCGCGCTCGCCATCGTCATGGCGACGCTGACCACGGTGGCGGTGTTCCTCCCCGTGTCGCTGGTCGACGGCCAGGCGCAGTTCTTCCTGCTGCGCCTGTCGATCCCCATCTCGGTGTCGCTGATCGCGTCGCTGTTCGTGGCGCTGATCTTCATCCCGCTGTCGGTGTATCTCACCCTGCCGGGCAACGGCGGTGCGCGGGGTGGCCGGCGCTCGCCGCTCGGGCGGCTGAGCGACGCCGTCCACCAGCGCTTCAACACCGTCATGCGGCACGGCTACGAGCAGACCTTCGAGCGCCTCAACACGCTCTACGCGCGGCTGCTGGCCGTCTGCCTGCGGCGCCGCTTGGAGATGGTGGTCGGACTCTTCGTGGTGCTGGCGCTGACCATGGCGGCGAAGGAGAACGTGCGCTTCGTCGAGCAGGACGAGAACGAGCGCCCCGGCTTCGAGATCGACGTCGAGCTGCCGGAGACCCTCACCTTCGAGGAGACCGAGCAGTACTTCCTCGACGTCGAAAAGATCCTCGAGGCGCACCAGGACGAGTGGGGCCTGGAGGGCTACTTCTTCTTCCACCGCACCAACTTCGGCGAGATCCAGGGCTGGTTCTACAACCCGCCGAAGACCGAGCTGACTCCGCGCCAGGTGACCGAGGCGGTGCTCGCCGAGCTGCCGGAGAAGCCGGGGGTCGTCTACCACACCGGCCAGGAGGACGAGACCGCCGCCGAGAGCAGCGAATCGACGCACGCCTTCACCCTCTACGGCGACGACCCCGACCAGCTCGAGCGGGTGGCCGAGGGGCTCGAGGAGGTCTTCGTGAGGGTGCCGGGCGTCCTCGGGCTGCTGGGGTCGGGGCAGGACCCGGCGCCCTCGGAGCTCGCCCTGGTGATCGACCGCGAGCGCGTGCAGCGCCAGGAGATCAACCCGGCGGTGGTGGCCGGCGTCGTCTCCTACGCCCTGCGCGGCCAGCAGCTGCCGCGCTTCTACCGCGAGGGGCGCGAGGTCGACGTGCGCGTGCGCTACAAGGAGGAGGACCGCGAGCGGCTCGACCAGCTCCAGAGCTTCGGCGTGCCGGTGGGCGAGGACGGCGCCTCGGTGCCGCTGTCGTCGGTCACCGACACCCGCTACCTGCAGTCCGCCGAGGTCATCCGCCGCATCGACAAGCGGCTCGCGCGCACCATCTCGCTGGAGCTCGAGGAGGGCGAGGAGGAGGCGACGCGCGGCCGCCTGTTCGCGCTAGCCGCCGCCATCGACCTGCCGGAGGGCGTGAGCTTCGGCGCCGGCAACGAAAGCCAAGGGCCGGGCGAGGAGGTGGCGGCGATGGGCTTCGCGGCGCTGGTGTCGATCCTCTTCATCTACCTCCTGATGGGCTTCCTGTTCGAGAGCTTCATCCTGCCGCTGTCGATCCTCACCACCATCCCGATGGCGGGCATCGGCGTCGTCTGGGTGCACGTTCTCACCGGGCGCAACGTCGACTTCCTGGGCATGGTGGGGCTGGTGCTGCTGATCGGCGTCGTGGTCAACAACGGCATCGTGCTGGTCGACTACGTCAACCGCCTGCGCCACGAGGGCGTCGAGCGCGGCGAGGCGCTGCTCTTGGCCGCCAGCCGCCGCTTCCGGCCGATCATGATGACGGCGCTGACCACCATCTGCGGCATGATCCCGCTGACCGTCGGCCCGCCGTCGACCATCGGCCTGTCCTACAAGAGCTTCGGCCTCACCCTGATCGGCGGCCTCACCACCGCCACCTTCCTCACCCTCTTGGTGGTGCCGATCTTCTACACCTTCTTCGACGACCTCGGCAGCAACGTTGCGGCGACCATCCGCCGCGCCCGGCGGGGGACACAGAGTTCGCGTCCAGCAGCGAATGCGCATACAATGTCGGAATCGTAGAGCCGCGACCGCGCCGCGGGCGCGAGCGGAGATCCCGACACCTGGAGGAGCCACCGTATGCGCCGCGTCCTGTTCGCCCTGCTGCTGACGGCCCTCGCCGCCCCCTTCGCCACCGCCGACACGCCGCCGGCCGCCGCCGAGCCCGCCGCCCCCGAGGCCGAGGCCGCGCCGGCCGTCGACCTCGAGGTCACCCTCGACGAGCTGTTCGCCGACCTCGACGCCACCGCCGGCGCCGACAGCAGGTACATCTGCATGGAAGGCTGCACCAACCAGCGCGACTGCGAGCTCAACCAGGACCCCGACTACTGTCCCCAAGGTGCGGTCCGCATGTGCGACAACCCCACCGGCATGGCCTGCGCCGGCACCTGCTTCTGCTGTTGAGGCGGGGCGGGAGTGCCGGGGACGGCGCCGAGTGGAGGGGCTCCGTCCGGGGGACGTTCCGCTTCAGTCGGACTTTGGGGAGGAGCGCTCCACTCTTCAGCGAGCGCACGCCACCGCTCTCGCGGACGTTGCGGGCTTGCGCTGTGCGCTCGCCGGAGCCCCCGGCCGGAGCCCCTCCACCCGGCGCCTCGTCGGCGGTGGGGTAGGGGATGAACGTCAACGTCCCCCTTCGCCGATCTGTTGACGTTGCACGCGGTGGCTGAGACTGAATGTCTGCCTTGGCCATGCCGCCACCAACGCCCGCATTCTTCGTGCGGCGCCACCGCCGGTCTCCGGGGTGGGGGGGGGGGGGGGGGGGGG
>CAZLBJ010000183.1:0-6638 GCA_964557755.1 uncultured Thermoanaerobaculia bacterium | reverse complement strand
AGCATCAGCAGGGGCAGCAGCAGGGTCAACGCGAAGAGGAGCAGCTTTTTCATCGAGAGGTCTCCAGACTCCGGGTGTCGTCTTCGGCGTCATTGTGGCTGCACCCCGCGGCGGCGACCACGTACCGGCGCGCGGCGCGGCTCCCGCCCTGCGGGGTGGGAAGGCTCCCGTCCTTCGCGATGGTCCCCGTTCGGCAGGGCTGATAGTAATGTTCGTCAGGCTACTACAACCAGAGAACGGACGGAGGAGCCCCCGATGATCGAGAGACGACGCATCCTGCCCCTGCTGGCGGTCGCCGGCGCGCTCCTGCTCGCCGCCGGCCTGTCGCGAGGGGCGCCACAGGAGATGCAGCAGGAGATGCCGGCGGACGAGCCCGGCGCGGCGACGGACTTCGAGGTCGAGATCTGCGCCGCCTGCCACGACGAGGTGGTGAGCGCTTTCGCCGGCCCGCACGCGGGACTCGGCGGCGAGGGCTCGCACCACGACCTCGCGCTGTCGTGCAGCGGCTGCCACGGCGACCCCACGGCCCACGTCGAGGCCGGCGGTGGCACCGACACCATCTTCTCCTTCGACGAGGCGAACGGCCACCTGGTCAACGCCAAGGTGTGCCTGGAGTGCCACGGCGACGCTCACCCGCAGTTCGTGCGCAGCCCGCACGCCCAGGCCGGCATGGCCTGCCAGAGCTGCCACAGCATCCACCAGCCGGCGGCCGGGAGCTGGGCCATGTTGCGCAGCTCGGAGACGGTCGAGCGGCCGATGGAGAACCTGTCGCCGGCCAGCCGCAAGTGCCAGGAGTGCCACGGCGACGTATTCGACCAGTTCGAGTTCAACGAGCGCCACCGCCTGCAGGAGGGCGTCCTCGACTGCACGTCGTGCCACGACCCGCACGCGCCGGCGACGCGCACCCGCCTCGCCGCCTTCAAGCAGGAGCAGTGCGTCGAGTGCCACGCCGACAAGGGCGGCCCGTTCGTCTTCGAGCACGGCAGCGTGCGCATCGAGGGCTGCGTCGCCTGCCACTCGCCGCACGGCTCGCCCAATCGCCACATGCTGAAGCTCCACGAGGTCGGGGCGCTGTGCTACTCGTGCCACTCGGCGGTGCCGGGCTTCCACTCCAGGTTCACGCTGGAGACCAACTGCGCCAACTGCCACTCTTCCATCCACGGGTCGAACTTCGACCGCTTCTTCCTGAAGTAGGAGGCGCGCCATGACCTTCTCGAAAACGGCCTGCCTGCTCTCCGCCGCGGCCCTGCTCGCCGCCGCCGCCGCGCCTCCGGTGCTCGCCCAGGACGACGACTTCTCCGGCGAGGTCCGCATCGGCTACCGCTCCGTCGACGTCGGCGGCAGCGAGACGAAGTACCGCGAGGACGTCGACCTCGACGACGGCCCCCGCCTGTTCGAGCTGTCCTTCGACTTCACCCCCGCCGCCGAGGGGGAGGCCGGCCGCCTCGTCGACCGCGTCTTTCTCGACGTCGACAACTTCGGCGGCGACCCCTACGAGACGCTGTCGCTCGGCGTGCGGCGCTTCGAGCGTTTCGACTTCCGCTACGACCGCCGCAAGTCCGAGTACTTCTACGAGGACCTCTACCTCGGCCAGCACGACTTCCACACCTTCGACTTCGAGCGCGTGCGCGACTCCGCGTCGCTCGACCTCGACCTGACGGCGCGGGCGGCCCTGACCTTCGGCTTCGATCGCTTCACCAAGCGCGGCGAGTCGACGACGTCGATCGACATCCAGCGCGACGAGTTCGAGTTCGAAAAACCGCTCGACGAATCGATGAACGCCTGGAACGTCGGCTTCTCCTACGCCTGGGACGACGTCACGGTGACCCTCGAGGAGCGCGTCCGCGACTACGAGAACCTCTACGAGGTCTTCCTCCCCGGCCGGTCCGTGGGCGAGAACACCGCGGACCAGTCGGTGCTCGATTTCTTCTTCCTCGACCAGCCCTACGAGTACACCGCCCACGAGCACGTGGCGCGGGTGGTGGCCAAACCGGGGGACTGGATCGTGCGCGGGCAGGTGCTGCTGCAGGACCTCGATCTCGACCTCGACGCCAGCGAGCGCTCCGGCGGCACCGGCTTCAACGGCCTGCCGTTCGGCACCGACCTCGCCGGCTCCGGCGAGATCGACCGCGACATGGACCTCTTCGACGTCGACGTCAGCTACCTGGTCAACGACCGCTGGGCGGTGATCGGCGGGCTCTACCGTCGCAACCTCGACCAGGAGGGCGACCTCCTGTTCGGCGGCGCGCTCAACCGCGGCGCCTGGGACGTCGAGACGACCGGCGTCGAGGGCGGTGTCGAGGTGGTGGCCACCTCGTCCCTGACGCTCACCGGCGGCGTGCGCTGGGAGAGCCGCGAGGTCGAGCACGGTGCGCTGGAGGCCGGTGCCCCCGGCGAGGCGATCGGCGAGCGCGAGACGGTAGAGACCGACCACACGGGCCTCTTCGCCACCGCCGCCTTCCGGCCCGCGGGCTCGCCCTTCCGCCTCACCGCCGACGTCGACACCAGCAGCTACGACGACCCGTTCACCGAGATCTCCCCCACCGACCGGCTGCGCTGGCGGCTGCGCGGCGAGTACGGCCTCGGCGCCGGTTTCTCGCTCTCCGGCTCGTTCACCAGCCACACGTCGGACAACGACGACTCCGGCTGGGAGTCGAGCTACGACCAGGCCCACCTGCGCCTCGCCTACTCGACCCCGGGGCTGTCGGCGTCGCTCGGCTACGGGCTGGTGGACGTCGAGCGCGAGGTCGACAAGGTGGTCTTCTTCGGCGCCAACCCCGCCCCGCGTCCGATCGAGTACGACATCGACACCGACTTCATCGACGGCCGCGTGCGCTGGGCGGCGACGCCGGCGTGGGCGCTCGGCGGCAGCTTCCGCCTGTACGACAACTCCGGCAGCTTCGGCGTCGAGCGCGACGACCTGCGCCTGTTCGTCGACCACGTCTTCGCCGCCGGCTACACCGCCGGCCTGGCGTGGCGGACGATCGACTACAGCGAGGACGCCAGCGGCCTCGAGGACTACGACGCCGACGTGCTGGAGCTGTCGGTCGGCTACCGCTGGTAGCGGCGGCTCTGCCGGGGCCGGCTCAGGAGTCGGTGGAGCGGGCCCCGGTGAGGAGCCGGTAGAGGCGCGCCAGCGCCGGCCGCGTGCCGAGCCAGCGCCGCGCCCGCACCGCGCGCGACCCCTCGAGGTCGGCGAGCTCGCGGTGCAGCGCCTCCCGCTGGCCGTGCAGCGCCGTGATCCGCTCCTCGAGCGCCGCCGTCCCGCCGCGCAGGTCCCGGCCGCGCGCCCGCTCCTCCTCGAGGTCTCGCGACAGCTCTCCGGCGCGGACGTGCAGCGCGTCGAGCATGCGCTGCTCCTCGGTGCGCCGCCGGCTGAGGAACGACAGGTAGGCGGCCACCGCCGCGCGCTCGGCGCCGGCGTCGGGACGCGGCGCGCCGTGCCACTCCTCGACCACCTGCCGGTAGACCTCGACCAGCCGCTCCATCGCCTGCTCCAGGCCGCGGTGCCGGGCCACCCAGTCCGCGGCGGCGGCGGCGTGGCGCGGCGCGTAACGGCGGATGCGCAGTGCCACCCGGTCGGCGGTGACCGGCTCGCGCAAGGCGCCGAGGCCGAAGTTCAGCGCCGCCAGCGCCTCGACGTTGCTGCCTTCGACCAGCGGGCCGAGCCCCTCGCCGTCGCAGAGCACCACCACCGCGCCGGCCGCCATCGCCTCCATCGCCGAGCGGCCGCGTGCGAACACCAGGTCGTAGTGGTGCAGCACCTCGCCCGGGCGGGCGCTGGAGGTCCCGGCTGCCACGCCCAGGGTGTCGAGGGCGAGCCCCTGCCGCGCGCAGGCCTCGTGGACGGCCTTGCCGAAGCCCCACTCGAGGTGCGCCTGGTTGCTGAACAGGAGCGCCCGGCGCGGCGCGTCCGGCAGCGGCTCCCGGCGTCGGTGCAGGCGCCTCAGGTCGACGAAGTTGGACACCAGCTCGACGCGCTCGGGGTCGATGCCCGACTCACTGACCAGCCGTTCGCGCCGCAGGCGGTCCACCGCCACGTAGCGCAGGATGCGCGGGAAGCGGGGCGGTGCCTCCTCCCACGGCAGCCAGCCGTGGCAGAAGAAGACCGCCGGCACCTGCGCGAAGTGCAGCAGGGCGGTCATCGTCGGCAGGTTGTGCTGGCCGTGGACCAGGTCCGGTGCCTCGCGCACCTGTGCCAGGTCGTCGACCACCGGGACCCCTTCGGCGCGGATCTCCTCGGCGCACTCGCCGAGGCGCGGCGAGTAGGCGATCGGCTGATGGCCGAGGTCGAGCAGCCCGCGCGCCACGTCGCGTACGTAGAGCTGCGAGCCGCCGCGCAGCGCCAGCTCGTGGTTGGTGAGGAGCACCTTCATCACCCGCGATGATACCGGCGCGGCCCGCGCCGGCGCGGGTGGGCTATACTGCGCCGCCGCCGCACGCTTCGCCCCGCTCCTCCCCGCCGCCGAACCCGCATGCCGCCGTCCCCGCCGAGCCCGTCCGCGGCCCCCGCCGTCGCCGTCGTCGTCCTGGCGCTCGGCCTCCCGCCCCACCTCGCCGAGGCGGTGCGGTCGGTGCTCGGCCAGGGAGTGCCGTGCGAGCTGGTGGTGGTCCACTCCGGCGGCGTCGGCGCCGTGGCCGCCCTGCGCGCCCGCGGCCTGGACGTGCGGGTCGAGGAGTGCCCGGAGCGCCTCTACCCCGGCGCCGCCCGCAACCTCGGCATCGCGGCCACCACGGCGCCGGTCGTCGCCTTCCTCGCCGCCGACTGCCTGGCCCTGCCCGGCTGGCTGGAGGGGCGCCTGCGCCGCCACCACGCTGGCGCCGCGGCGGTGGCCAGCGCGGTGGTGCCGGCGGCGCCCCGCAACCTCTGCTCGTGGGCCGCCCAGGTGGGCCTCTTCGCGCACCGCATGGCCGGCGCGCCCCCGGACCGCCGCCTGCTCTACGGTGCCTCCTACGAACGCCGGCTGTTCGACCGCTTCGGCACCTTCGCGGGCCATCTGCGCAGCGGCGAGGACACCGACTTCCACCGCCGGCTCGCCGCCGGCGGCGTGGAGATCGCCTGGGCGCCGGAGGTGCGCACCGCCCACCGCCATCCCACCAGCCTGCCGGCGCTCCTCGCCGACCACCACCGGCGCGGCACCCTCGCCCACCGCGCCTGGCGCGACCTGCGCGAGCACGAGGGGGGCCGGCGGGTGGCGGGCCGCATCCTGCGCCGACTGCCGCGCAGCCTGGCCACCGCCTGGCGGGCGGCCGCCGGACGCCGCGAGAAGGCCTGGATCGCCGCCAGCGCGCCGCTGCTGCCGCTGGCCACCGCCGCCTACGCGCTCGGCGCCCTGCGTCCGCCGGCGGCGGCGCCGCGGCGGCGGCTGCTCGCCCTCCTCGCGGTGCGCGACGAGATGCCGTGGCTGCCGAGCTGGTACGACAACGTGGCGCCGCACGTCGACGGCGTAGTGGTCCTCGACGACGGCTCGGTCGACGGCTCCGGCGACTGGCTGGCGGCGCGGCCGAAGGTGCTCGCGGTGCTGCGGCGGCCGCGCGCCGCCGGCCACGTGTGGGAGGACGCCGGCAACCACCGCCGGCTGATCGAGGCGGCGTGGGAGCACGGCGCCGACTGGCTGCTCGGCATCGACGCCGACGAGCGGCTGGAGAAGGACTTCCGGCGGCGCGCGGAGGCGGAGATGGAGCGCGCCGACCGCGAGGGGATCGACGCCTACATGCTCCACTTCCGCGAGCTGTGGGAAGCGCCGGACCAGGTGCGGGTCGACGGGGTCTGGGGCGCCAAGCGCTCGGCCCGCCTGTTCCGGGCAGGCCGCGACCACCGGTTCCACGAGCAGCGCCTGCACTCCCACTGGGCGCCGCTCAACGCCCGCCGGCCCGACGGCGATTTCGCGCAGGCCGACCTGGTCTTCTACCACCTGCGCATGATGCGGCGCGCGGACCGCGAGGCGCGGCGCGACCGCTACAACCGCCTCGACGCGGACCGCGCCATGCAGGCGATGGGCTACGACTACATGACCGACGAGACGGGCCTCGTCGTCGAGCCCATCCCGGAGGCGCGCCTCTACCGGCCGCTCCTCCACCCGCTGGCGGACTGAGGCGGCGTCACAGGCCGAAGGGCCAGGTCTTCCGGCTCGCCGGCCTACCAGGGCACGGTGTCGCCGCTCTTCGGCAGCACCGGCCGCGGCCAGCCGGCCTCCTCCAGGGCGGCCGCCAGCGCCTTGCGCGGCGGGTCCTCGCCGTGGTTGAGGAAGATACGCCGCGGCGTCCCGGGCAGCGCCCGGCACCAGCGCAGCAGGTCGCCGCGGTCGGCGTGCGCGGAGAGGCCGTGCAGCGAGTGGACCGCGGCGCGCACGGGCACCGTGTGGCCGTGGATGCCCACCGTGTCGGCGCCGTCGAGCAGCGCGCGGCCACGGGTGCCGGAGGCCTGGTAGCCGGTGAACACCAACGAGGTGCGCGCGTCGGGCAGCCAGCGCAGCAGGTGGTGGACGATGCGCCCGGCGGTGGCCATGCCGGAGGTGGCGACGATCACCGCCGGCCGCTGCCGCTCGTTGAGCGCCTTCGAGTCGGCCACCGAGCGGCAGCGGTTGAAGCTGCCGCCGCCGAGCGGATTGTCGTTCGCCGCCACCACCGCCGCCAGC